>JAAZCX010000077.1 GCA_012513065.1 Clostridiaceae bacterium
TACAGTACGGAAAAACAGAGTACTGAAATCAGCAACAAGAGCTCATCAGCAAAAAACTGGTGGGCTTTTTTATTTGCCGAAGGAAGGAGAAGGACATGCCGAGAAAACCAAAGAAACCATGCGCTTACCCGGGATGCCCGAACCTCACCTACACGAAATACTGTGAGGCCCATAAGCAGTTCGAACCTCCCCTGCACCACCACGGCACTGACACAGGATCCTTCTACAGGTCAGCAGCATGGAAGGCAAAACGGAAGTCGTATCTTGAAGATCATCCCTTCTGCGTGATGTGCGGACGTCCTGCATCGATCGTCGACCACGTGGTCCCGATCAGACAGGGAGGAGAACCGCTGGATGACGACAACCTTCAGAGCCTCTGCTGGTCATGCCACTCACGCAAGTCCATAAAGGACGGCTCAAGGTACGCACGGAAAGTTTACACCTACTGACAGCAGTAAACATCAGTGGCATATGGTCACATATAACCCAGGTCATCAGGAAGGACACCACATACGGTGCCCGGTACCTCATCATACCCTCTCAAAGCCGGAAAAAGCGGTTGCGTATCAGGGTTTAATCACCACATCTTGTGGTAGGGGCGGGTCAAATCTCTACAGTATACACCACCTATAGCGGGCGCAGGCAACGACGCGCAAAATTCAGCAATCAAACGGGGGATTGCCCCCTCAGTTAAGGAAGGCAGGAACATGGCAAAGGACGGAACGGCCCGGGGCGGACAGAGGGTCGGCTCCGGCAGGAAACCAAGACCGCTGGCCGAGCGGATAATCGAAGGAAAGGAGCTTCAGGCTGAACCCATAGGGGAAGCTGAGGAGCTTGACGCGGCGGACATGCCGCCACCAAAGGAGTGGATGCTCCGCGATCAGAAGAACGGAAAGCCGCTCGGGGCAAAGGAAATCTACGAGGAAGACTACAGGTGGCTCAGGAAGATGGGCTGCGACAGGACGATAAGCCCGGCGCTCGTGCAGCAGCACGCAATGTGCGTCGCACGATGGATACAGTGCGAGAATGCCATATCCGAGTTCGGCTTCATCGCAAAGCACCCAACAACGGGAGCTCCCATAGCAAGCCCATACGTCTCGATGTCGAGGGACTTTCTCAAACAGGTCAACCAGACCTGGTACCAGATAGCACAGTTCGTGAGGGAGAATTCCCAGTCGGTCATAAGCGGCCCCACCCCGCAGGATGAGCTCATGGAAAAGCTTTTAAGCGGGAGATAAACAGGACACATACCACAAAGGAGAATTGAAGGATGAAGAAATATCTAACGGCTGAGTCCGTCTGCAAGGGACACCCGGACAAGCTCTGTGACCGCATATCGGATGCGGTACTGGACGCGGCACTTAAAATGGATCCGGATGCACACGTGGCGGTTGAGACGCTTGCAACCGACGGCAAGATCGTGGTGGCAGGCGAGATCTCATGCAGGGGAAGGATAAACGTCAGGGTAACTGTAAGAAACGCACTGCTTGAGGCAGGCTATGATCCCGAAGACTTTACCGTATCAGTGTTCCTCCACCCTCAGAGCGAGGACATAGCAGAAGGCGTCAGGGATGCGCTGGAATCCAGGTGCCCGGGCTTCAGGCACACCGAGCAGGGTGCGGGCGATCAGGGAACCGTCTATGGCTACGCAACCGATGAGTGCGGCGACATGCTTCCTCTTCCTCTGGTGCTTTCTCACCGCATCTGCAGGCTTCTTGACGAGGCACGTGAGAAACACCTCATCGAAGGCATACATTCCGACGCCAAGGCTCAGGTCACTGTTGAATACGATGACGGTATCCCTTCCCGGGTAAGTGCAGTGGTCATCTCCGTCCAGCACGATGAGTGGAAGGTACTGGATGAGCTCAGGGAGGATATCTTCACTCACGTCATCCCGGAAGCCTTCAGGGCATTCCCGTTTGACCGCACCACTCCGGTGTACGTGAATCCGTCGGGTAGATTCGTTAAGGGAGGCCCCGCAGCTGATACGGGGCTTACAGGCAGGAAGATCATGGTGGACACCTACGGAGGCCTTGCCCCGCACGGAGGAGGTGCATTCTCAGGAAAGGACCCGTCCAAGGTCGACAGGTCAGGCGCATACGCCGCACGCTTTGCCGCAAAGAACATAGTCCTTGCAGGGCTTGCGAAGCGCTGTACGGTGGCTGTGAGCTATGCGATCGGGAAGGCATCCCCTGTGGCAGTGAGCGTCGACACACACGGGACAGGAAGATATCCCGATGATCTTATTTCTGAAGCGGTCAGGAACGTCTTCCCGCTGAAGCCGGACCAGATCATCGGAAGGTTTCAGCTGAAGAGAGTCAGATACACACCCACATCATGCTACGGTCATTTCTCCGACTGCATCATGCCGTGGGAGGAGGATGATCCGATACTGCAGCAGAGACTCATAAAGGAGATTGAGGATGGAACAGGAAAACAGGAAGACTAAGTTCGAGCTTGTCGAAACCGACAGGCTCATCCCATATGCCAGGAATGCACGCACCCACTCTGATGCCCAGATTGCACAGATAGCCGCATCGATTAAGGAGTTCGGATTCCTCTCCCCGATAATCATATCGGGTGATGACACGATCATCTGCGGGCACGGCAGGCTCCTGGCCGCTCAGAAGCTGGGACTGAAGTCTGTACCCTGTATAAGGGAGGAATATCTTACCGAGGCTCAGAGAAGAGCCTACATCATCGCGGACAACAAGCTGTCGCTCAATGCCGGATGGGATGATGAGATGCTCGCCGTCGAACTCTCCGATCTGGAAAGCGAGGCATTCGACCTGTCTCTGACGGGCTTTTCCGAAGAGGAGCTTGCGGATCTGCTTCGTACGGACGATGCCGTGGATGATGACTTTGATGTTGACGATGAACTTGAAAAGCCTGTGTTCTCAAGATCAGGTGACTTATGGATTCTCGGGCGCCACAGGCTGCTGGTAGGGGACTCCACGAAGGATGAGGACATGGACATCCTCATGAACGGCGAGAAGGCAAACCTTGTCGTCACCGATCCTCCGTACAACGTCGACTATGAAGGCAGTGCCGGAAAGATCAAGAACGACCACATGGAGAACGACAGGTTCCACGACTTCCTGCTTGATGCCTTCAGGAACATGAACAGGGTGATGGCTGACGATGCATCCATCTATGTCTTCCATGCAGATACGGAGGGACTCAACTTCCGTTCGGCATTCAGGGAGGCAGGCTTCTATCTTTCGGGATGCTGCATCTGGAAAAAGCCATCGCTGGTACTGGGGCGCTCCCCGTATCAGTGGCAGCACGAGCCCGTGCTCTACGGCTGGAAGGAAAAAGGTAAGCACAGGTGGTTTACGGGAAGGAAGGAAACGACCATATGGGAGTTCGACAAATCAAAACGCAATGCAGAGCATCCGACCATGAAGCCGATACCTCTTCTCTGCTATCCGATACAGAATTCATCGATGACAGGCACGATAGTGCTTGATCCCTTCGGAGGTTCAGGCTCAACGCTCATCGCCTGTGAGGAGACTGAAAGAAGGTGCTTCACCATGGAGCTTGATGAGAAGTTTGCCGATGTGATCGTGAACCGCTATTATCAGTATTCTTCAGAATACCGAAAAGATGGCAAAGCTGGCGACGTGAAGCTCATCAGGGACGGTCATGAATACACGTATGAAGAGGCACTTTCCATGATGGAAGGAGCGCCTGAGGAGGATGCATGAAGGCACAGGACATGGTAACGATATTCGTCTGCCTCTTCGGCTCCGGCGGCATTGCCGTTTGGCTTTTGAACCGCATGGCGAAGGTTGCCGATGAGAAGAGCAGCGTGGCGAAGGACATCAGGGAGATAAAAGAAACCCTGATTAAGCTCCAGGAAGGGCTCACCATGGCACTTGAGAACGATCTTGTGATCTTCAAGGCACTCCGCACCCACGAGATCAACGGAGAGTCGGAAGAGCAGGAAGAAAAGATGAAGAAGTACTTCATCGGGCTCCTGCAGTAGGAGGTAATGATGGAACTGACGGTGATAATCATCATCCTTCTGCTTTTTGCCGCATTCACGGGTCTCCTTATGGAGACTTACAAGAAACGCCTGAGGATGGATAAGGCGGGAGTCTGGGAAATAAGGCTTGTGGCATTTGCCCTGTCGCTTCTTTACGGCTTTCTCACCTGGGAGTGCACCGATGCATCCGTGCTGGAAGGAATCAGCAGCAATACTCCATGGCTCATCGCACCGTACACTGTTGCGGTGTACGTGCTGCAGAAACCTGCCTGCATGAAGGTGTGGAAACCGCTTCTGAAGAAATGGGTTGAGAGGATGTGAACATGGCTGAGTGGCTTATCGGAATACTTGCCGCAATCGGTGCGGTGCTTACTGCATTACTCAGGGGCACCCTGAAACGGGAAGAGAAACTGAAGGAGGAGAAGAAGGATGCCGAAACAGAGCTTTACCTTCTTAAAAGCCAGATGGAGACGGTGCGCGAGTGCCGTAAGGACCTGGGGCTCATCGATGAGAAGGCTGAGGAAGAGAAACCTGTTAAGAAGGATCCTCCTGAAAGCGGTGATTCTTCTTCCCGTCTTGAGCGTCTCAACAGGCTGCACGAGCACACCGCAGGGCAGCAGGACTGAGGAAGCATCTGCTGACTGGCGAGCCTTCGTCAGCACGATGGTGTCGATGGTTCCCTCTCTTCCCGAGATACCCTCATTTCCGGTCCTCCACTGGACTTACAGGGACGGGCTCTACGGCCTTGAGGAAGAGGATGCCGACAGGCTCCTTGATTACGGGGAGAACGCACTTCCGCTCTACGTTTACGAGATGAAAACCTACAGGGAAAAACTTAGTGCGGTACTGTCGCATCTTTCCGTTGACTATAAGCCGGAAGAGAGTGATGTATGACTAAACCCATTGAACGTGGAGGATAAACCTATGGATGAGGAAAAGCGCGGCGTAAGCATTAACGGCTTTCAGCTTGATAATCTCAGAACCCTGAGAGGTCCTGACGGATCAATCCTCAGGGCGGATCTGCTGTACCAAGGACGTAAGATTGCCGAGTACTTCGACGAAGGAGATGAAAAGCCATACCTCGCGTACCCCGTAAGCGGTAACACCATTGAGGGAATCGAGAAAGCAGTCACCTCTTTCACGAAGGACATCAGGACGCTTGTGGATGAGATCGTTAACAGGACATGCGTGCTTGACTCCTGCAGGAAGGCTGCCAGGAAGAATAAGGTACTTGTCTGGATGAGATCGGAAGAAAGCGGCATGTACGTTATGGCACCTGCCGATCCGGCTCAGAGTGATGAGGAGGCCATATCGAAGCTCAGGGGTGACCTTGGGAAGATGCATCCGGACATCACGGATGGAGTGTATGAAGTCATCAGGGATGAGGAAGACCTTAACGTGAATAACACGGAGGTGCGCTTATGATCGGACTGCCAAAGAAAAAGCTTCAGGAACTCAGGAACAGGTTTCCGAAAGGAACACGGGTCAGGGTCATTTCAATGGATGACCCTCAGTCTCCTCCTCCGGGAACGGAAGGAGAAGTCATCATGACCGATGACATCGGAACCGTACACGTTGCGTGGGACACCGGTTCAACGCTTGGCGCCGTATATGGTGTGGATGAGATTGTTCCCTTAAATTAACGGGTGCAGAAAACAGTGCAGGAAACTGCTTTCAAAGGGGTGCCCAGGCACTCCCTTAACCTGTCGATAATTTATTGTATTATATTGAATTAGTGCTTGCTATTAGTCCCGAAAAGAGTGATGTATATACACACAAAGGAAATACACCTCGAAAGGAGAGACAGACAGATGCTAAGCACAAGGTTCGGAGTTGAGATCGAGTTCACGGGGCTGACAAGAAACATGGCAGCCAGGGCAGTTGAAAAGGTCATCGGAGGATGCGTCAGCCACGCAGGTACGGTTTACGACACCTACGAGGTACACGCTCAGGACGGAAGGGTATGGAAGGTGATGAGGGACGGCTCAATCAACTGCCAGCGAAGGGAATCGGGCAGGACCTACGCCGCCAACGACCTTTACAGCTGCGAGCTGGTAACCCCGATCCTCACCTACGAAGCCGACATCGAGACCCTTCAGGAAGTCATCAGGGCACTCAGGAAGGCAGGCGGATTCGCAAACGAGTCCTGCGGCATCCACATCCACCTCGACGGCGAAGGACACACGGTCAAGACGGTCAGGAACTTTTTAAACCTGGTTTACGCAAGACAGGACCTCCTCTACAGGGCACTTGCCTTCAGACCGAACAGGATCAGGTACTGCCACAAGGTTGAGGATGAGCTGATGACAAGGCTTCAGGAAAGCAGCCCGAAGACCATGGAAGAGCTCGAGAACGTCTGGTACGCAGGCTACTATGGCAGAAGGGACCAGCACTACCACCAGTCAAGATACCACTTCATCAACCTCCACAGCTTCTTCCACGGACACCACACCATAGAGCTTCGGGGCTTCAACGGCACCCTCCACGCAGGAGAGGTAAGAAGCTACATAGTCCTCGCCCTCGCACTCAACCATCAGGCCCTCACCCTGAAGAGCGCCTCAACGAAGAAGCCGCAGGTCGAGAATGAGAAGTTCGCGATGAGAACATGGCTCAACAGAATCGGGTTCATCGGGGAAGAGTTCAGGGCCTGCAGGGAGCACCTGACAAAGCACCTCAGCGGCTCGGCGGCATGGAGACACGGAAGGGTGGCCTGAGGGCCATCCATACCGGATTAGCGGAGGAAGAGGACAATGAGATACTATATTGCATACGGCAGTAACCTCAACATGGAGCAGATGGGCATCAGGTGCCCGTCAGCCACTGCAGTGGGAACGGGATTCCTAAAGGGCTTCAGGCTCATGTACAGAGGGAGCCTCACGGGGGCATACCTCACGATTGAAAAGGCAAAGGGACATAAGGTTCCGGTAGGAGTATGGAGCGTCAGTGAGGAGGATGAACAGTCCCTCGACAGGTATGAAGGATATCCCTCCTTCTACTATAAGACAGACATCCCCGTTACGGTAACGATGGATGACGGAAGTACGGAGGAGCTTGACTGCTTCGTGTACATAATGCGTGAGGAGAGGCATCCGGCCCTTCCGGCAAAGCACTACATCGACACCTGCGCCAAAGGCTACAGGGACTTCGGATTCGACTTGAGATACCTTGATGAGGCGCTGGGGTACACCGCAAGAAGGATGAGGGGACCGCTTTATGGATACTATCCTGTCTGATCTTCTTGCGGATGAGATTACTTGTGTGCGTGACACCGGAGGCACGGACATGTCCGACATCAGCACGGTGATGAGATCTGCGGATGAGCTTGAGCTTTACCACCTTGCGGCATGGCTGGGCGATAAGGAAAACCATAAGGCCTATATGAACTTCATGATCACGGGCCGGTGGGATTAACAGTAAATAATGAAAACAGTGACGGGACTCCATTACGGGGTCCTGTTTCGTCATAAGCGGAGGAATGAATGGAAACGGATGCTGAGCAGCGTCTTCTTGATAACGGATATGAGGGAGTGAAGTATTTCACCAACCCGTCATACGCCGAGGCGATAGTCGGTGTGTCATCCGACGACCGGGTGGTCTATGACTATCAGAAGATGGTTGAGTGCCTGATGAAGGGCGGCATGGATGAGACCGATGCCATCGAGTGGATCGACTTCAACGTGATAAGGGCGCTGCCCTGCATGGAGCCGGGTGCACCCGTGATATTCTTCCCTCTGATGATTTGACAGGAAAACAAACAGAAGAAAGCAGGAACACTTTTATCGAAAGCCTTATGATGCCAGGCCCGAAAAAAGAGCATCACCCTACTCCCTGATAATTCAGGAGACACCCATGCTCCGTCGTTGAACGGAAGATACACACCAAAACAGGAAGGCTCCGATGCGGGGCCTTTTCCCGTATCTGAGGAAGTTCATGACGGGCATGAAAGACTACACCCCTTCGCGCTTCATGGCGAAGGGCTCCCATTACGATAAGGACAAGGCAGACAGGGCCGTAAACTTCATCCAGTGTCTCTGTCACACGAAAGGAACCTGGGCCGGAAAGAAGTTCATGCTTCTTCCGTGGCAGGAAAGGATCATCCGTGACGTTTTCGGTATCGTAAAAAAGGACGGATACAGACAGTTCAACACGGCATTTGTGGAATTAGGGAAGAAACAAGGCAAACAACTGGCCCTTGACACCAAGATTCCGACCCCTGACGGCTGGTCAACGATGGGTGAACTGAAGGTCGGTGACCTTGTTTTTGATGAGAAAGGAAACCCAACACATGTCGTTGCGAAGAGCGAGGTGAATGATACCGAGCAGGCATACAGACTCACATTCCGTGACGGCTCGTCAATTGTTGCCGGAGAGAATCACCTGTGGGATGTCGAGTATATCTACGGAAAAACTAAACGCAAATTATGGACCACGGGTGAAATCTACAGACGCACCATGGCCTATAGGGAGAAAAACAGGGATGATCCTGTGGAGGCCAAACGCAGTCTCATCCGCATACCTGTTGCAGACTCCCTTCAGACAGATGAAAAGGCACTGCCTGTTGACCCGTATCTTTACGGTTACTGGCTGGGAAACGGTAATTCAAAGAAA
>JAAZCX010000075.1 GCA_012513065.1 Clostridiaceae bacterium
TAAGCTTATAAAAGTTAACAAAAAATATTGACTAAATAAAAAAAAGATAGTATAATATACTATATAATAATAAAGACATAAATGAGACAAAGTAAAATAAAGGTTACTTAAAAGAGAAAGCTAGTCACTGGCTGAAAGCTAGCTAAAGGAAAACATATTTGAAAAACTACCTCATTGTTTTTAGTAAAAAGCTAAACGTATGACTTGCGTTAAAAGTTTAATTAAGTTAAAAATAGGGTGGAACCGTGTAAAAGCACCCCTAATTATGCAAATATAGCATATATTAGGGGTGCTTTTTTGTATGTAAAATAAAAAGGAGGAATAAAAATGTTTAAGATTAAATTAGACGGTGGAAGAACAATGGAAGTAGAAGAGAAAATGTATTGGCATACAACTGCACATATATTAGCACAAGCAGTAAAAAGATTATTTCCAGACTATAAATTAACAATAGGTCCATCAATTGAAAATGGATTCTATTATGATTTTGATGCTGAAAAACCTTTTTCAGAAGAAGATTTATTAGCATTAGAAGAGGAAATGAGAAAAATAATCAAAGAAGATTTAAGCATAGAAAGATTTGAACTTTCAAGAGAAGAAGCTATAAAATTAATGGAAGAAAAAATAGAACCTTATAAAGTAGAACTAATAAAAGAATTACCAGAAGGAGAAACAATATCTTTTTATAAACAAGGTGAATTAGTAGAACTTTGTAGAGGTCCACATTTACCAAGTACAGGTAAAGTAAAAGCTATAAAATTATTATCATCTTCTGCAGCATATTGGAGAGGAGATGAAACTAAACAAACTCTTCAAAGAATTTATGGAATATCTTTCCCAAAACAAAGTCAATTAGATGAATATTTATTTATGATTGAAGAAGCTAAAAAAAGAGACCATAGAAAATTAGGAAAAGAATTAGATTTGTTTTTCTTTGATGAAACAGCTCCAGGAATGGCATATTGGATGCCAAAAGGATTTAAAATGATGAATATTCTAATAGATTTTTGGAGAAAAGAACATGAAAAAAGAGAATATCAAGAATTTTCAGGTCCACAATTAAATAGTTCTAGTTTATGGAAAACATCAGGACATTGGGATCATTATAAAGAGGATATGTTTGTATTAACAGATGCCGATGGAAATGAACAAGCATTAAAACCAATGAATTGTCCAAATTCAATAAAAATATATCAATCAAAACTAAGAAGTTATAAAGATTTACCACTTAGATTTAATGATATTGATGTAATTCATAGAAATGAAAAATCAGGACAATTAAATGGATTGTTTAGAGTTCGTATGTTTAGACAAGATGATTCTCATAACTATATAATGGAATCACAAATAAAAGATGAAATAAAAGATATATTAGAAATAGCAAAGAAATTTTATGATATATTTGGATTAGAATTTATGCTAACATTATCAACAAGACCAGATGATTATATGGGAGAAATAGCTTTATGGGATAAAGCAGAGGCAAATTTAACAGATGTATTAAATGAAATCTGTGGAAAAGATAATTATAGAATAAATGAAGGTGATGGAGCTTTTTATGGTCCAAAAATAGATATAAAAATGAAAGATTGCCTAGGAAGAGAATGGCAAATGGGAACAATACAAGTAGACTTCCAATTACCACTTAGATTTAATCTATCATATATTGATTCAGACGGAGAAAAGAAAACTCCAATTATGATTCATAGAGCTTTATTTGGATCATTTGAAAGATTTATAGGAATTATAACAGAACATTTTGCAGGAGCATTTCCAACATGGCTTGCACCAGTTCAAGTAAAAATATTACCTATTACTGACAAACAATTAGAATATGCAAAAAAAGTACAAGAAGAATTAATAGAAAAAGGAATAAGAGTAGAATTAGATGAAAGACAAGAAAAAGTAGGATATAAAATTCGTGAAGCTCAAATGGAAAAAGTTCCTTATATGTTAATTGTTGGAGATAAAGAAATAGAAGCAAATGCAGTAGGAGTAAGAGCAAGAAAAGATGGAGATATTGGACAAATGGCATTAGAAGACTTTATCGAAAAAATCAATAAAGAAGTACAAAATTACGAATTATAAAAAATAAAATAAAACAAGATTTTACAAAGAAAGACTATTAATTTAGTCTTTTTTGTTTTTTGTTTTTCTAATATTGTTTCAGACTAAATATTATGATATACTCTAGAAAAATAAAAAAAGGAATAAAAGTAAAATGAGATTAGATAAATTTTTAAAAGTATCAAGAGTAATTAAAAGAAGAACTGTAGCTAATGAAGCAGCAGATGGCGGAAGAGTATCAATAAATGGAAAAGTTGTAAAACCAAGTTATGAAGTAAAAGTTGGAGATGTTGTGGAAATAAAATTTGGTGATAAAATATCTAAATTTGAAATAATACAAATTCCAAAAGTTCAAGGAAAAGACATAGGCGAATATATTAAAATATTATAAAAAACTTTAAAAAAGAATACATTCTTATTGATAAAATATATTAATAAGGGGTGTTTTTATGAATAAAGTTATATTAATACAAATAATAGTAACAGTTTTAAGTATATTATTAGGAACATTATTACATTTTACATATCAATTATCTGGAAATAATAAAATAGTAGGATTATTTAGTTCAATAAATGAAAGTACTTGGGAACATTTAAAATTATCGTTTTTTCCAATAATATTATTAGGAATTATAGAATACTTTTTTATAAATAAGTATGTAAATAATTTTAGTGAAGCACTAATGATAGCATCGACTATATCAATTATACTAGTACCAATATTGTTTTATACATATGAAAACATATTTAAAAAACATAATTATATAGTAAATATTTTAATATTCATTATAACTGTTATAATAAGTCAGTTTATAAAATATAAAATAATAACTATGCAAGATTTTTCAACAGTAACAACAAATATTTTATCAATATTTGGAATTGTAGTTATAAGTATAGCATTTATAATATTTACTTATAATCCACCAAAATTAGAATTGTTTAGAAATCCGTTGAAATAAAAGCTTTATTTTTGTTTTTAAATATAATATAATGCAAATATATAGAGAGGATTAAGGTGATAATATATGGAAAAATACGAAGCAATAGTAGTAGGAATGGGGCCTCGGATCAATTTTCTTTGCATATGAGATGATAAAATTAAATAAGAACAAGAAAATTTTATTAATTGACCAAGGTAAAAAAGTAGAGGAAAGAAAATGTCCTATAGAATCAACAGGAAAATGCATAAAATGCAAACCTTTCTGTAATATAACAAGTGGATTTTCGGGCGCAGGAGCTTTTTCAGATGGAAAATTGTCATTATATAATGATGAAGATGAAGATATTTATGTAGGTGGAAATTTACACAAATATATAGGAGTAGAAGAAACTAAAAAATTAATTGATTACACAGACAAAGTTTATTTAGAATTTGGTGCAGATAAAAAACTAGAAGGAATAGAATATAAAGAAGAAGTACAAAAAATAAAACAAAAAGCTAAAAAAGAAGGATTGACTTTAATAGACATTCCAATTAGACACTTAGGAACTGAAAAAGCACATGAATTATATAAAAAATTAGAAGAATATTTAAAAGAAAATAAAATTGAAATGAAATTCGAAACTGTAGTAGAAGATTTGATTTTAGAAGATGGAATAATAAAAGGAGTTAAAATTAAATCAGCTAAAGATAAACAAGCAAAAACAGAAGAAGTATATTCAAATAATGTGATATTAGCTGTAGGAAGAAAAGGAGCTAATTGGCTTGTCTCTATGTGCGAAAAACATGGTATACAAACAGAAGCTGGAGTTGTAGATATAGGTGTTAGATATGAATTACCTGATAAAGTGATGGAAAAAATAAATAAATATATGTATGAAGGTAAATTTATAGGACGTCCAGAACCTTTTAAAGATAAAGTTAGAACTTTTTGTCAAAATCCAAGTGGTTTTGTTTCATCAGAAGTATATGATAATAATTTAAGTTTGGTAAATGGACATTCTTATAAAGATAAGAAAAGTACAAATACTAACTTAGCAATATTAGTATCACATCATTTTAATCATCCATTTAATAAACCAATAGATTATGGTAGAAATGTTGCTAAAAACTTAAATGAACTTGGAGCTGGTAATATTGTAGTACAAAGATTAGGAGATATTTATAGAGGAAAACGTACTTGGGAAGAAGAGTTGAAAAACAATACAGTAGTTCCAACTTTAAAATCAGCAGTGCCAGGAGATATAACATTTGCAATAGGATATCGAACAATGACTGATATTATACAATTTATAAGAGAACTAGATAAAGTTGTAGAAGGATTTGCTAATCCAGATAATTTATTATATGGACCTGAAATTAAGTTTTATAGTAACAAAGTAACAATAGATAGTAATTTCGAAACAAGTATTAAAGGATTATATTCAATAGGAGATGGTGGAGGAATGACAAGAGGACTTATGATGGCATCAGCATCAGGAGTGCAAATGGCAAGAATATTAAATAATAGAGATATGTAATGTTAAAAAAGAAGAAAGACGAAAATTATATTGATTTTGGAGAATGGCTATATAATTTAAGAACTGAAAAAGGAATATCAGAAGATGAATTAGTAGAGAAAATTAATATGATAAATGTACAAAAGATAAATATAAAAAAATGGGAAAGAGGTTTAGAATTTCCAGAAATATATGCTATATACAAACTTTCAGAAATATATATGATTCCAAGTACTGAAATTATTGATAAAAAACAAAAAAACATTACAA
>JAAZCX010000013.1 GCA_012513065.1 Clostridiaceae bacterium
ATCTGTTTTTTCTAAAATATCTAATTCGGAAAATACACCCATATAAAATCCCCCTTTATATTTAAAATACTATATTTATTATAACATATAATAGTAAAAAAATAAAGAAGATAATTAGACTACAAGACATAAATATATATTGACAAAGAAAAAATGTATTGATAGAATAAAAATAGTAAAAATGAGATTACAAAGGAGAAAATTAATCTATGATTAAAAAAATATTAAAAAGTAAAATATTCTTAGTAATTGTAACAATGATATTTTCAGTAGGAACAACTGTATTTGCAGCGATAGTGTATAATGCAAATCAAATTTCATATACACCAAGTGATGAAAACTGGAGTGCAAATAGAGTAGACTTAGCATTAAATGATTTGTATACTAAAAATAAAACAAATACAACAGAATATTTAAACTTTAAGTCAGGAATAGCAACTGCAATAACAAATAGGGGAATAGAAACAAGTTCAACAGATACAGTAGAAACTATGTCTGCAAATATAGCAAGTATAGCTTTTAATCCTTCTATAGAATTTATTAGAAGTGTATCAAGTTCAGGGAATAATACAAATTATACAGGTTATCTTACAGCGAAGAATGGTTTTGCAGTATTTTGTGGACATAACAATAACAATCAATGGAATATAGGATATCAAATATCAAGTGGAACTTGTACAGAGATGATAAATAATGTTGGACTAGGTGGATCACAAGCAAGACTTACGTTAGGAGCTTGTACAAATGGACCAGTAACATTACGCGGTTATGCACATTGCACAATAGGATCAGGATATGCAGCACCACAAGTAATTTTATATGTATGGTAATTTAATAAAATACTAAAAAAATATAAAATATTAAAAAACACTTGTAATTACAATAAGAATAGTGTATACTAATACAGTAAACAAAATGAGATTAAAGAAGAGCGGAAACAAATTCCGCTCTTTACTTATGAATAAGGAGGAAAAAATTGGCA
This sequence comes from Clostridiaceae bacterium, assembly GCA_012513065.1. Lineage (GTDB taxonomy): Bacteria > Bacillota > Clostridia > TANB77 > CAG-508 > UMGS1663. Next base: position 983 of record JAAZCX010000013.1, read on the forward strand.
AGTATTGAAGAAAGAGTTGAAGAACTAGTAAAAAAAACAATAGAAGATTTAGATTATGAACTTTACGATGTTCAATATGCAAAAGAAGGAAAAGACTATTTCTTAAGAATATTTATAGATAATGAAAAAGGAATAGATTTAAATGACTGTGAGAAAGTAAATGATGCAATTAATGAATTATTAGATCAAGCAGATTGCATTAAAGAACAATATTTTCTAGAAGTTTCTTCTCCAGGAATAGAGAGAATATTAAGAAAAAACAAACACTTAGAAAAGTCTATTGAAAAAGAAGTGGAAATAAAACTTTTTAAACCAATAGATGGAAAAAAAGAATATGTGGGAATCTTAAAAAAATATAATGAAGAAAATATAGAAATAGAGATAGAAAATGAAAATAAAATCATAGAAAGAAGTAATATATCACTAATAAAGATTCATTATAATTGGAATTAAAATACAAAAATAAAAAAGTAAAAAATAAAAGTCTATATAAAGACAAGAGGAGGAAATGAAAAAAATGAAGAAGAAAGAAAAGAAAGTTAATGGACCAGCAATTGACAGTACAGAATTAATTATAGCAATGGAACAATTAGAAAAGGAAAGTGGAATTCAAAAAGAATATTTATTAGAATCAATAGAAACAGCATTAGTAACAGCATATAAAAAGAATTTCGATTGCGAAGATGAAAATGTAAAAATTACTATGGATAAAGAAACAGGTGAAATACATGTTTATATGCAAAAAGAAATAGTAAAAGAAGTTGAAAATGAAAAGACACAAATGTCTTTAGAAGAAGCAAAAACTATTGATAAAAAATATAAAACAGGAGATATTTACGAAAAAGAATTAGTGCCAAAAAATTTCGGAAGAATAGCAGCTGGAACTGCAAAACAAGTTATAATTCAAAAAATAAGAGAAGCATCAAGAGAATTTTTATACAACGAATATAATGAACGTAAAGGCGAAATAATTTCTGGAATAATTCAAAAAGCAGATGGTGGAGTTGTTATAGTAGATTTAGGAAAATTAGAAGGAGTAATGACATTAAAAGAACAAATACCAACAGAAAATTATCATGTAAATGATAAAATCAGAGCTTGTATAATAGACGTTGAAAAAGGATTAAAAGGAAGTACACAAGTTATGATATCAAGAGCACATAATGATTTTGTAAGAAAATTATTTGAACTTGAAATTCCAGAAATTTATGAAGGATTAATAGAAATTAAAAGTGTATCAAGAGATGCTGGAAACAGATGCAAAGTAGCAGTATACTCTCAAAATCCAAATATTGATCCAGTTGGTTCTTGTGTAGGACAAAAAGGAATTCGTATACAAAATATTATCAATGAATTAAATGGTGAAAAAATAGATGTAATTGAATGGAATGAAGACCCAGCAATTTATATATCTTCTGCATTATTACCAGCTCAAGTTATGGCAGTTGACGTTAAAGATGAAGAACATTTTGCACAAGTAATAGTACCAGATGATCAATTATCTTTAGCAATAGGAAAAGCAGGACAAAATGCAAGATTGGCTGCAAGATTAACAAGTTGGAAAATAGATATTAAGAGTGAAAGTCAATTTAGAGAAATGATAGAAAATATGCAAAAACAACAAGAAAATACAGAAGAAGTAGAAGAAGTATAAGAATAACATTAAACAAGCTAGGAATAAAGAAATATTCTTAGAATAAAATAAAATAAGGATGTGAGAAGTTTGAAAAATTTGCCAAAGCGTATTTGCATTGGATGTAATGAAACAAAACTAAAAAAAGAATTAATCCGTATAGTAAAAAATAATGAAGAAAAAATTTTTGTAGACAAAACAGGAAAAGCTAATGGTAGAGGTGCTTATATTTGTAATAATATAGAATGCTTAGAAAAAGCAATAAAAACTAAAAAATTAGAAAGAACTTTTGAAAAAACAATAGAACCTGAAATATACGAAAATTTAAGAGGTGAAATGCTTGATAAAAAATAAGATATATGGATTGATAGGACTAGCAAGGAGAGCAGGAAAAATAGCTTTTGGAACAGAAAGTTCTATAGATACTATAAAAAGAAAAAAAGCAAAATTGGTTATTGTTGCAGAAAATTGTAGTGACAGAACTAAAAAGAATTTTGATTTGGTATGTAAAGAAGAGAATGTACCAATAAGAGTTTTTGGAACAATAGAAGAACTTAGTGATTCAATAGGGCAAGATAATAAAGCTGTTATTGTAATTAAAGATATAGGTTTTTCAAACGAAATAATAAAAAAAATTGATGGGGGTGAAATTATTGGGTAAGATAAAGATACATGAAATAGCAAAAGAAATGGGCTTAACCAGTAAAGAAATAATAGCAAAAGCAGAGAAACTTGGAATTGAGGCTAAAACACATATGAGTAGTGTTGATGAAAAAGATGCAGAAAAAATAAAAAAAGAATTATCTAATAATAATACTTCAAAAGAAGATAATAAAAAAGTAGTAGAAAGACAAAAAGAAGACAAAAAAAATTCTACACCTGTAATTATCAGAAGAGAAGTAATTATTAATGATGAAGAAGAAAAGAAAAAAGAAAGAGAAGTAAAACAAAAAGAACAAAAGACAAAACAAGTTGGATTTGTGGAAAGAAATAAAAATACAGATTATAATATTGTATATCGTAATAAACCTACAAAACCAATGACTGTTAATGAATTATTTGGAATTGGTAAAAAGGAAGAAACTAAGAAAGAGGAAATTATAGAAAAACAAGAAGAAATGGTAGAAACACAAAATAGTGATAATGAAGAAAAAAATGAGATATTAAATGAAACTAAAAAAGTAACAGATAATAATACTAAAAATTATAACGAAAATAGAAACAATAATCAAAATGGATTCCAAAACAGAAACAATAATCAAAATGGATTCCAAAACAGAAACAATAATCAAAACGGATTCCAAAACAGAAACAATAATAATCAAAATGGATTCCAAAATAGAAATAATGATAGAAATGGTTCAAACTTCCAAAATAGAGATAATAGATTCCATAATAATCAAAACAGAAATGGTAATTTTAATAATAGAGAAAGAAGACCTTTAGATGATAGAGGAATAGATAAAAATATTAAAGATATAATCTCAATTGATATTGTAGAAAAAGAAAATCAAAGAGACTTTAGTACGAAAGCTATTGATAAAGTTAAATTTGAAAGAAAAGAAGAAAAGAGTCAAAAAGTATCTAAAAACAAAAAAAGTTCTAGAATTGTAACAGAACAATTTAATGAAGGAAAACTTAAAGACTTAAAACAAGTAGATAGATTATCAAACATGTTTGACGACCAAGAAGGTGGAATGCTTGATTATTATGATTTAACAACTGCAAGAGGAAAAAGAAATAGAAAAAAACAAAATAAAAGTCAAGAAGAAAGAACACAAAAAATCTTTAAATTAACAGAGATTATGATACCAGAGACTATTACAGTAAAAGATTTAGCTGCAGAATTGAAGAAAACTTCAGCAGAAGTAATGAAAAAATTATTTGGTTATGGAATTATGGCTACTATTAATAATGAAGTTGATTTTGATACAGCATTCTTAGTAGCAGAAGAATTTGGAGTAACAGCTAAGAAGAAAGAAGAATTAAAAGAAGAAGATATTTTATTTGATGAATCAGAAGATAAAGATAATGAATTAAGATCAAGACCACCAGTAGTAGTTGTTATGGGACATGTAGACCATGGAAAAACATCACTTCTAGATGCAATTAGAAAAACAAATGTAATAGAAGGAGAAGCTGGAGGAATTACTCAAGCAATTGGTGCATATCAAGTAAATATTAATGGAAGAGATATAACTTTCTTAGATACACCAGGACATGAAGCATTTACAAGTATGAGAGCAAGAGGAGCACAAATTACTGATATAGCAATTCTAGTAGTAGCATCAAACGATGGAGTTATGCCACAAACTGTAGAAGCTATTAATCATGCTAAAGCAGCAGGAATTCCAATTATAGTTGCAGTTAATAAAATAGATTTACCAGAAGCTAATGTAGAAAAAGTTAAACAAGAGTTAATGAAATATGAATTAGTACCAGAAGAATGGGGCGGAGATACAATATATGTTCCTATCTCAGCTAAAAAGAATTTACACATTGATGAATTATTAGAAATGGTATTATTACAAGCAGATGTATTAGAATTAAAAACAAATCCTAATAAACAAGCAAAAGGTGCAGTTATTGAAGCTAGATTAGATAAAGCAAGAGGACCAATAGCTTCTATATTAGTACAAAGAGGAACTTTAGATGTTGGAGATACTATAGTTGTTGGATCTTCAATTGGTAGAATTAGAGCTATGAAAAATGATAAAGGACAAAAAGTTAAAAAAGCAGGACCTTCTACACCAGTAGAAATAATGGGATTAACAGAAGTACCTGAATCAGGTGATACATTCTATGAAGTAAAAGATGAGAAAATGGCAAAACACTTAATAGAAAGAAGAAAACATACACAAAGAGAAAAATCAATTAATAGTATGACAAAAGTAACATTAGACAACTTATTTACACAAATGGAACAAGGAAGTCTAAAACAATTAAATATTATAGTAAAAGCAGATGTACAAGGAAGTGCAGAAGCATTAAAACAATCTTTAGAAAAATTATCAGATGAAGAGGTAAAAGTAAGAGTAATACATGCAGCAGCAGGAGCAGTTACAGAATCTGATGTTACACTTGCTAAAGTTGCTAATGCTATAATAATTGCATTCAATGTAAGACCAGTTGTTATGGCAAAACAAACAGCAGAAAAAGAAGAAGTAGAAATAAAACAATATTCTGTTATATACCAAGCAATTGATGACGTAAAATCAGCAATGAAAGGAATGCTTGATCCAATATTTGAAGAAAAAGTAATAGGAAATGTTGAAGTAAGACAAACATTCAAAGTATCTAATGTAGGTACAATTGCAGGAGCATATGTATTAGATGGAAAAATAGAAAGAAATGCAGGAGTTAGAGTACTTCGTGAAAATGTTGTTATCCATGAAGGAAAGCTTGTATCATTAAAACGTTTCAAAGATGATGTTAAAGAAATAGCAAAAGGATATGAATGTGGTATGCAAATAGAAAACTATAATGACTTAAAAGAAGGAGATATTATAGAAGTTTATATTATGGAAGAAATAAAACGTTAAATAAAAGATGTGAAATAATGAGTAAAAAAAGAAATAAAATCAAAAGAAATAAAATTTCTAAAAATAGAGATATAGAAGAATTAGTAGAAATTATTGAAAACTCAGAAAAAACAGAAGATCCTATTAACAATATGGAACAAGTAATAAATAAAATGGATGAAGAACAAATAAATAAAGAAAGAAAATTTAGAGAAAGCATTAAAGTTGAGAATGAATTAGTTTCAAATGAAGCATTTGAAAAAAGAACAAAGATGGCAATTGATAGATTACATGCACAAGAGAATGATTATAATAAAAAAAATCAATTATTAAAAACAATTGCAAAATTAGAAAAGAAACCAACAAAAGAAGAAATAGAAAATGAAAAAGAAATTCAACAATTTTTTTCTGATGCGAAAGAAAAAACTGATATTTGTGAAAGAGAACAAGATAAAAATGTAAAAAATAACAGATTAAAAAATATTAGTGAAGAAACATTAAATTCAATGAAAACAAGAAAGACTACAAAAAAAGCCCCAAAAAGTGAGAATAAAAAATCAAAAACATTAAGAGTAGCGGGTACTTCAATGGAGGAAATATTCTCATCAAAAAAATTCGAAGAAATTTGGAAACAATCACAAGATAATGAAGAAAGATAAAAAGGAGGCAGGCTATGCCAAAAAATGAAAATAGACTAAATCGTATTAATGAAGAATTAAGAAAAGAAATTAGTCAAATTATTTCTTATGAACTTAAAAATCCAGAGGCTACAGGATTAATTAGTGTTACAAAAGTAAAAATAACACCAGATTTAAAATATGCAAAAGTATATATAAGTATGATAAATACAAAGAACGATGAAAAAACTTTAGAAGCAATAAAAAAATCTTCAGGTTTTATCAGAAGTGAAATTGCAAAAAGAATTAATTTAAGAATTACACCAGAATTAGTTTTCGAAATAGATGACTCTTTAGAATATGGTGCAAAGATAGACAAAATAATAGATGATTTAAAGAAGGAGAAATAAATATGACTTTAGATAATATATTAGAAGAAATAAAAAAATCACAAACAATTGCAATATTAACTCATGAAAATCCAGATGGAGATGCAATAGGAAGTTCTTTAGCAATGTATATAGCTTTGACACAAATGGGAAAAAATGTAGATTTAATTATTCCGGAAGTTCCAAGAATATATAATTTTTTACCACAGGCTGATAAAATTATAAAAGAAGGAAAAAGTGAAGCGTATGATTTAGCAATAGCATTAGATTGTGCAACAATTAAATTATTAAATGGATTTTCAAATTATTTTGAAAGTGCAAAGGCAAAAATAACAATAGATCATCATAGTACAAATACTATGTTTGGAGATATTAATTTTGTAAATCCAGATGCTCCAGCATGTGCACAAATATTACTAAGTGTTATAGAATATTTTGGATTAAAAATAGATAAAGAAATTGGTACTTGTATATTAACAGGAATGATAACTGATACAGGTGGATTTCAATATCAAAGTACAATTCCAGAGACTTTTGAATTTGCATCTGAATTATTAAAAAGAGGAGTAAATGTATCTGATGTTTATAAAAGAGTTATGAACACAAAGACAAGATCTAATTTTGAATTAAGAAAAAGAGCAATGAATAGAATGGAATTTTTAGAAGATGGAAAAATAGCAATTACATATATAACAAAACAGGATGAAGAAGACGTAAATGCAGAAAGTGGAGACTATGAAGGAATAGTAGAAGAAGGAAGAGCAATAGAAGGCGTTGAAGTATCAATATTCATAAGAGAAACAGCAAAAGGATTAAAGGCATCACTTCGTTCAAATAGCTATGTAAATGTTTCAGATGTATGTTTAATGTATGGAGGTGGAGGACATTTCCATGCAGCAGGATGTACAATAGCACAAAGTCTAGAACAAGTAAAAGAAAAGATTGTAAATCAAGTAAAGATGTATTTATAAAATAATAATAATTAATAGAAATAAAAAAGCAAGAAACATATATAATTTTCTTGTTTTTTTAAAAGAAGGAGAAAAATGGAAGAAATAAATGGAATTATAGTTATAAATAAACCTAAAGGCTATACTTCTCATGATGTTGTTGCAAAAGTAAAAAAAATATTAAATTTAAAAAAAGTAGGACATACAGGAACATTAGATCCAAATGCAACAGGAGTGCTACCATTATTATTAAATCAAGGAACAAAGTTTTCTAAATATTTAATAAATCATGATAAAGAATATGATGTAACTTTAAAATTAGGAATAAAAACAGATACAGCAGATATAGAAGGAAAAATATTAGAAGAGGAGAAAGTTGATTTTGATAAAATAGAACATGTAGAAGATATTTTAAAAACTTTTATAGGAAAGCAAAAACAAACTCCTCCTATTTATTCTGCAATAAAAGTAAACGGAAAAAAACTTTATGAATATGCAAGAGAAGGAAAAAGTGTAGAAATTAAACAAAGAGAAATAGAAATATATTCAATTAAATTAGAAAACATTAATAAAGTAGAAAATGAAATACAATTTAGAGTTGAATGTTCAAAAGGAACATATATAAGAAGTTTATGTGAAGACATAGCAGAGAAATCAGGAACAATAGGATATATGAAAGAGCTTGAAAGAGTAAAAGTAGGTCAATTTGAATTAAATAAAGCAATAACAATAGAAATGTTAGAAAATAGTAAAGATGAAATATTAAAAAAACATATTATAACATTGGAAGAATTATTAAAAGATAATAAAAAAGTGATATTAAATGAAAAACAATTAGAATTATTTTTAAATGGTATAAAAATAGATATGGAAAATGAAAATGGAATATATCAAATATATATAAAAGATAAAATAAACAGTAAATATATAGGAACTGGAATAATAACAGAAAACAAATTAAAAAGAGATATTATAATTTAAAATAAAAAAAGGTGTAAAGAATAAAATCTTAACACCAATTTAAATGATTTTAACATAAAAAAATTAAAATTGCAAATCATAAAAAAACTAAATAAGTGTTTAATAATTAGTAAAATAGAGATAAAATACAAAGAATTAATTTAAACTATCATTTTTAGGGAAAAGTTAATTTGAAAAAATATATCACATATGTTAATATAAAAATATAAAAAAGATATTAAGTTTTCCCTGCATGGTGCGTAAAGATTGAAATTTTATTACCAACAAATAAAAAAGGGGAGTCCGACTTTGAAAGTGGCGTGTAGGCTTACATTTATTTATGTAAGAAACCCAGGAACTTTCAACAAGACACCCACCTGTGCAAACAGGTATAAAAATTTCTTTCATCGTACGGCCAATGTGGGGACTTTTTGTGTAAAAGAACGGAGAAAAACAAATATGACAATTGAAGAAATATTAAAACAAGAAAAAAATAGATTAATTAAAAATAATATTGAAGATGCTTCTATTATCGCAAAAACAATACTACAAAATATATTAAAAGTAAGTAGAAATGATATCTTAAAAACAATAAATTGTAATATAGATGAAAAAAAAGTTGCAGAATATAAAAATGCAATAGAAAAAATTATAGAAGGAACTCCATTTCAATATATAACTAATAATCAAGAATTCATGAAGCTTCCATTCTATGTAGATGAGGATGTATTAATTCCACAACCTGATACAGAAGTATTAGTAGAAGAAACAATAAATATCTCAGAAAATGAAAATAAAAAAGAAATATTAGACATATGTACTGGAAGTGGAGCAATAGGAGTTTCAATTTCTTATTATATAAAAGATAGTATAGTAACATTAAGTGATATTAGTGAAAGAACATTAAATATTGCAAAAAAAAATGCAATACAAAATAAAGTAGAAGATAAAATAAAATTAATTAAATCAAATATGTTTGACAAAATTGAAAATAAATTTGATATAATAGTATCAAATCCACCATATATAAAAACAGATATAATAAAAACATTAGATAAACAAGTTCAAAAAGAACCAGCAATTGCATTGGACGGAGGAAATGATGGACTTACATTTTATAAAATATTAATAAATGAGGCTCCAGAATATTTGAAAAAAAATGGTTGTTTATGTATGGAAATAGGATATGATCAGAAAAATGAAATTATTGAATTAATAAAACAAAGCAATAAATATAAAAAAACATATTCAAAAAAAGATTTATCAGGAAATGATAGAATAGTAATATGTTATATATAGAAAGGAGAAAAAATGTCTTTTTCATCTGAATTAAAAGAAAATCTAAGTAAAATGGCTAATTTAAAAAACAAAGAATTAGTAAAACAAGAATTAATAGGATATTTAATTAGCAATAACACTGTATGTGATAGTAGAAATATATATTATTCTACAATAAATGAATATAATATAAATCGTTTTAGTAAACTTATTTCTAATCTTTCAATACAGAATTTTAAAATAGAACTAAAAGGAAAGAACTATATAATAAGACTTCCAAAAATAAAAGATGTAAATGAAATTAAATATGATGAAAAAGATATAGGACTTTCTGATATATTTAATGATAAAGTTATGGAAATAAATGAATTGAATCAAGATAAAGAAAATGAAATAAAATCATTTATAAGAGGAATATTTTTAGGAAGCGGAAGTGTTAATAATCCAGAAAATAAATATCATTTGGAAATAATATTAAGAACTAAAGAAAGTGCAAAGACTGTAAAAAAAATATTAGACAAAATTGGAATTAATATGAAAGAACTAGAAAGAAAAAATGGATTTTCATTATACTTAAAAGAAGGTGAAGAAATTTCTAACTTTCTAGCCTTTATAGGTGCAAATAATGCGGTATTAAAGTTTGAAGAAATAAGAGTTTTAAGAGATATGAAAAATAATATTAATAGAAAAGTGAATTGTGAGACAGCTAATATAAGTAAAATTGTAAATGCTGCGGTAAAACAGACAGATGCAATAAAAAAATTACAACAAACAGGAAAGTTTGAAAAATTATCAGATAATTTAAAAGAAATAGCAACTCTTAGAATCGAAAATCCAGATGCTTCTTTAATAGAACTAGGACAAATGTTAAAAAATCCAATTGGAAAATCAGGAGTAAACCATAGATTAAAGCAGATAGAAGAATTGAGTAAATAATATAGAATAAAAAGAGGTAAATATGAAAGAAATAGGAATATATATACATATTCCTTTTTGCAAGCAAAAATGTTATTATTGTGATTTTATATCATATGCAAAGCAAGAAGAAAAATTTAGTAAATATGTAGAAAATTTAAAAAAAGAAATAAAGAATAAAGCAAAAAAATATAATAAAGAAAAAAATAAAGTTAATACAATCTACATAGGAGGAGGAACACCTTCTATATTAGAAAGCAAACATATAAAAGAAATTATAAATATATTACAAGAAAATTATACAGTTATTAATGAACCTGAAATAACAATAGAAGTAAATCCGGGAACTGTAGATGAACAAAAATTAAATGAATATTTAAAAATGGGAATAAATCGTATCAGTATAGGACTTCAAACAACTAATGATGTTTTATTAAAACAAATAGGAAGAATACATACTTATAATCAGTTTTTAGATTGTTATAAAGTAGCAAGAAAGGTAGGATTTAAAAATATAAATGTTGATTTGATGTTAGCATTACCAAATCAGACTTTACAGATATTAGAAGAAAGTTTGGAAAAAGTAATAAAACTAGATCCAGAACATATATCTTTATATTCTTTAATTGTTGAAGAAAATACAATGATAGAAAAAATGATAGAAGAGAAAAAAATAGAATTACCAGATGAAAAAATAGAAAGAAAAATGTATTGGAAGACAAAGCATATATTAGAAGATAATGGGTATATTCATTATGAAATTTCTAATTTTGCAAAAAAAGGTTATAAATCAAAACATAATTACAATTGTTGGAATCAAAAAGAATATTTAGGATTTGGATTAGCTGCACATTCATATGTTGATAATACAAGGTATTGCAATATAAGCAATTTTGATGAATATATTACAAATATTGAAGAAGATAAAACAGAAAAAAATACTATAATTTGTGAAGTACAAAATGAAGAAGAAAAAAGAAAAGAATATATGCTATTAGGATTAAGAAAAATCGATGGTGTAAATATACAAGAATTTAAAAATAAATTTGTCGAAAATCCAATATATTTATATAGAAAAGAATTAAATAAATTAATTGAAGAAAATCTACTAGAAATTGATTTGAATAATATAAAATTAACTAATAAAGGATTGGATTTAGCTAATTTGGTGTGGGAAGAATTTGTATAGATTAGATATATAAAATAAAAGATTATTATAATTTGAAAAACAAAAACATATAAAAAACAATTAGAGAATATTTTACTAATAAAGAAACAAATATAGGAGTCAATTTAACATCTGATTTAAGATGTTAAATTGACTTTAATTTTATTAATAAATTAAAATACTTATAATTTAGAATTGAAATTAAACAGTATAAATACTTGACATAATCTAAATAGAGTGATAAAATTATTTCATAATTAAATATAAAAAACCAATAAAGGAGGTCAACTTTATGAAAAAAATAAAAGATTTACAACTTATTGGAGACTCAACCTTCGTTGAAGGTGCAGTCATAGAACGGCAAGATTGGTTACTAACTGGTTTAGTTGTATCTGAATACTACAAAAACGAGTATGGTGAAAAATGTAACCAAGTTATTGGACAAATTAATTTGTTACCAATAGCACTTCAAGAAACAATCGCCGATGAAATACAAGAATTTGAAAGACAAATCTCTGATTTCAACTATGAAGGAAACATGTATATTTCAGAGAGTGCAAGAGATTCTAATATAATTGACGAAATATTGAGTTATTAAAAAATAAAAGAAGTACTTTAATAAGTGCTTCTTTTTATTGACAATAGTTACATAAAATGTTAAGATATAAAAAGTATATATAATATGTAAAAAATACTAACTTCTAGGAGAAAAACATTATGACATTTTTAGGCATAGGAGAGGTTGCTGTTAATGAGGAAACATTTAATAATGGAGTACTAATTGAAATTGATAATTCAGGTAATTCAATGGGTATGGTAAGAGAATATACTATTAAAGGAAATAACCAATTTAATTATAAATCAATAGGAAAATAGATTTAAAAGAAATATTGTCTAAAAAAACAAGTAAAGAAGTTGATGAAGAATTAAAAGCTCAAATCGATAATTTACATTGCAAAGAACCGATTTATTTTTCAAAAGAATTTATCAATTTTGTTAATTTTACTAAGGAATTAATTAATAATGAGTAATAAAAAGTAAAAGAAGTGCTTAAAATAAGCACTTCTTTTACTTTTTTTAAATTCACAAAAAATTCACAAAAAAATTAGCAATCTTTATTGACAATTGCTAAAAATGGGTATAATATATAACATATTAGCACTCAAAAGAACGAAGTGCTAATTAAGAGGTGATAGATTTGGATGAAAGAAAGAAAAAAATTTTACAAGCAGTAATAGATGAATATATAAATACAGCAGAGCCAGTTAGTTCATCAGCTTTAGTAGAAAAATATGAACTGAAATATAGTAGTGCAACAGTAAGAAATGAACTTGCAGAATTAGAAAAAAACGGATATTTAGATAAGACTCACACCTCATCAGGACGTGTACCATCAGAAAAGGGATATCGCTTTTATGTAGATGAATTAGTAAAAGAGGATGATATATCTCTAGAAGAGATGAAGTACATTCAATCTAAATTATCAACAAAAGTAAATGAAATAGAAGATTTAGCTAAAATTGCTACAACTACATTATCAGAAATTACACATTATACAACAGTAGCTATTGGACCAAAACCTGAAAAACAATTAATTGAAGAAATCAAATTTATTTTACTTGGAAATAGAATGTTAATGATTGTAATTGTAACAGATAGTGGACTTGTAAAAGAAACTATTATTAAATATGATAAAGATGTTTTACAAAGTCAAATAGAAACATTGAATAATTTATTTAATACAAAATTGAAAGGAAAACCGTTATCTAAAATAGATAAACCAATGGAAGAATATATTTTAGATGAAATAAATTACAGTATTGACGTAATAAAACCTATTATTGATCAAATAAATAGAATAGTAGAAGAAGCTGACAAAATATATTTAGAAGGTACAAATAGATCTTTTGATCTTCCAGAATTTAAAAGTTTAGAACTTGCAAAAAACTTTGTTAATGTGTTAGATGAAAAAGAAGTAATGTTAGATATTTTAGATTCAGGAGTTGCAAAAGATATAAATGTATATATTGGAGACGAAAACGATAAAAAAGAATTGAAAGATTTCAGTGTAGTTACATTTAAACATTCAATTGGAGATAGAGAATTAGGAACAATAGGAATTATAGGTCCAAAAAGAATGAATTATTCAAAAGTAATTTCAGTTATGAAATATATTAGCAAAAGAATAAATCAAGATAAACAAAATGAAAAAAAAGATAATAAAGAGGAGGATTAAATGGAAAAGCAAGACAACAATAATGAACAAAAAATAGTAGAAGATGAAAAAAATGAGGTAACAGAATTAACAAAAATGAAAGATACTATATTGTTACAAAAAGAAGATTTAGAAGAAAAAGAAGATAGATTAAAAAGGTTAATGGCTGAATTTGATAATTTCAAAAAAAGAAGTGCAAAAGAAAGAGAAGGATTATATAATTCTTTAATATCAGATATCTTTTCTTCTTTGTTACCTGTTATTGATAATCTAGAAAAGGCAGTTATAGTAAATACAGAAGATGAAAACTATAAACAGGGAATTGAACTTGTACTAAAACAATTTAAAGATGTATTATTAGCAAATGGAGTACAAGAAATAGAAACTATAGGACAAACTTTTGATCCAGAACTTCATGAAGCAGTTGCTTCTGTAACAGATGAAACTCTTGGAGAAAAAGAAATAAAGGAAGAATATAGAAAAGGATATAAAATAGGAAATAAAGTTATTAGACATTCTATGGTAGTAGTAGCAAACTAAAAATAATAATTAAACTATTTTATATACAATAATTAAGTTATTAATTTTAAATTATAAATTATATAAAAAATATTTAGGAGGAATTTTAAAATGGGAAAAATTATAGGAATCGATTTAGGAACAACAAATAGTTGTGTATCAGTTATGGAAGGTGGAGAAGCAGTAGTAATACCAAATGCAGAAGGTAATAGAACTACTCCATCAGTAGTAGCATTTTCAAATAATGGAGAAAGATTAGTAGGACAAATTGCAAAACGTCAAGCAGTTACAAATCCAGATCATACAATAATCTCAATAAAAAGAAAAATGGGAACAAACGATAAAGTAAATATAGATGGAGACTCATTCTCTCCACAAGAAATATCAGCAATGGTTTTACAAAAATTAAAAGCAGATGCAGAAAATTATTTAGGACAAAAAATTTCACAAGCTGTTATTACTGTACCAGCATATTTTTCAGATAGCCAAAGACAAGCTACAAAAGATGCAGGAAAAATAGCAGGACTTGAAGTACTAAGAATTATAAATGAACCAACAGCAGCAGCTTTAGCATTTGGAATGGATAAAGGAGGTCAAGACCAAAAAATAATGATATATGATTTAGGTGGAGGTACATTTGATGTATCTATACTAGATATCGGTGATGGTGTATTTGAAGTATTAGCTACAAATGGTAATACACATTTAGGTGGAGATGATTTTGATCAAAGAATTATTAATTATCTTGTATCAGAATTTAAAAAATCAAGTGGTGTAGATTTAGCTACAGATAAAATGGCTATGCAACGTTTAAAAGAAGCAGCAGAAAAAGCAAAAATAGAATTATCAGGAATGCAACAAACACAAATTAATTTACCATTTATTACAGCAGATGCAACAGGACCAAAACATTTAGATATTACATTATCAAGAGCAAAATTCGAAGAATTAATTTCAGATTTAGTAGATGCAACAAGAATTCCAGTAGAACAAGCAATGAAAGATGCAGGAGTAACACCAAATGATATTCATAAAATACTATTGGTAGGTGGATCAACACGTGTTCCTTGCGTACAAGAAATGGTTAAGAAAATAACAGGAAAAGATGCAGATAAAGGAATAAACCCAGATGAATGTGTTGCAATTGGTGCAGCAATTCAAGGTGGTGTATTATCAGGAGATGTAAAAGATTTAGTATTACTAGATGTAACACCATTATCATTAGGAATTGAAACATATGGTGGAGTATTTACAAAATTAATTGAAAGAAATACAACAATACCAACTAAAAAATCACAAATTTTCTCAACAGCAGCAGATGGTCAAACATCAGTTGAAGTACATGTATTACAAGGAGAACGTGAAATGGCTGCATATAATAAAACACTTGGAAGATTCCAATTAACAGGAATTCCAGCAGCACCACGTGGAGTACCACAAATTGAAGTAACATTTGATATAGATGCAAATGGTATAGTACATGTATCTGCAAAAGATATGGCAACAGGAAATGAACAAAATGTTTCAATAACAGCATCTACAAACTTAACAGATGAAGATATTGATAGAGCAGTAAAAGATGCAGAAGCACATGCTGAAGAAGATAAAAAGAAAAAAGATGAAATTGAAGCTAGAAATAATGCAGAAAGTTTAGTATATAATTCTGAAAAAACAATCACAGAATTAGGTGATAAAATAAGTGCAGAAGAAAAAGCAAAAGCAGAAGAAGAAATTGCAAATGTAAGAAAAACATTAGAAGGAACAGATGTAGAAGCAATCAAACAAGCAACAGAAAAATTAACAACAGTATTCTATGCAATATCAGAAAAAATATATAGTCAAGCACAACAACAAGCAGGTGCAAATGCAGAACAAAAAACAGAAGGACCAAATGTAGATGAAAATGGAAATGTATATGATGCAGATTACAAAGTAGAAGACGACAAAAAAGATGAAAACAAGTAAAAACATAAATTAATATAAAAGCAGAAGTTAGAAGAACAAAATAAAAAAATATATATAAATATTTTAATACCTAACTTCTGCTAAACTTATGTATAAATGGAGGGTAAAATGGCAGCAAAAAGAGATTACTATGAGATATTAGGTGTAGATAAAAATGCTACAGATGAAGAACTAAAAAAAGCATATAGAAAAATGGCAAAAAAATACCATCCTGATGCAAATCCAGATAATAAAGTAGAAGCGGAAGCAAAATTCAAAGAAGTAAATGAAGCATATGAAACTTTATCAAATGCTCAAAAAAGACGAATGTATGATCAATTTGGACCAGAAGGTGTTCAAGGAGCAAATGGATATGGAGGAGCAGGAGGACCATTTGGGCAAGGAGGATATTATTCTTACTCTTCAGGATTTGATGATTTTGGAGATTTAGGAGATATATTTTCATCTATTTTTGGAGGAGGATTTGGATCAAGAAGTTCTAAATCTAATAATGGACCAAAAAAGGGAGCAGATTTAAAAGCTACAATAGAAATTAGTTTTGAAGATGCTTATTTAGGCTGCGAAAAAGAAATTGTGCTAACAAGAGAAGAAACATGTTCAACTTGTCATGGAAATGGTGCAAAACCTGGAACAAATGTGGAAACTTGTAACATGTGTCATGGAACAGGAACAATTACACAAGTTCAAAATACAATTTTAGGACAAATGCAAACACAAAGACCTTGTAACAATTGCCATGGAACAGGTAAAATAATAAGAGAAATTTGTGATGATTGCAAAGGAAAAGGAACTATAAGAAAGCAAGCTAAAATAAAAATAAAAATTCCAGCAGGAATAGATAATAATCAAACAATAATTTTAAGAAACGAAGGAGAACCAGGAGAACGCGGTGGAGAAAAAGGAGATTTATACATAGTAGTTAGAATTAAAAAGCATAGTATATATATGAGAGATGGAGATAAAGTATTATGTGATATTCCGATTACATTTACGCAAGCTACATTAGGTAGTGATTTAGAAATACCTATGGTAGATGGAAGAAAAGAAATTTATAAAATTCCAGAAGGAACACAAACTGGTACTAAATTTACAATAAAAAATAAAGGATTTAAAAGTGTTAATGGAAATTATCAAGGTGATTTTATATTTACAGTACAAGTACAAGTGCCAAAGCATTTAACTAAAATACAAAGAGATATACTTTTACAATTAGCAAAAACTATGAATGAACAACCACCAATAAAGAAAAAAGGAATTTTTGGATAAACAATAATATATACCTCAGATATTAGAAATTAACTAATATTTGAGGTGTTTTTATTAAGAAAGAAAAAATAATTATTTGCATAAGATAATAAATATGGTATAATAACAAAAAAGTAAAGGAAATAAGAAAATGCAAAAATTTTTTGTGGAAAATGAACAAATAGAAGATAAAATAATAAGAATAATAGGAAATGATGTAAATCATATTTCTAATGTATTACGTATGAAAAAAACAGATAAAATACAAATCGGAAATAAAGAAACATCAGAAAATTATATAGCTGAAATAAAAGAAATGAAAAAAAACGAGATAATAGCAATAAAAATTGAAGAAATACAAGAAAATTCTGAATCAAATGTTAAAATAGATTTATATCAAGGATTACCAAAAGCAGATAAGATGGAATTAATTATACAAAAAACAACTGAAATAGGAATAGATAAAATAATACCAATAGATATGGTAAGATGTGTAGTAAAGTTAGATTCGAAAGAAGAAAAAAAGAAAATAGAAAGATGGCAAAAGATAGCTGAAGTAGCAGCAAAACAAAGTAAACGTGGAAAAATACCTGAAATAAAAAATAAAATAAAAATTAAAGAACTTGCTGATAAAATAAATGAGTATGATATTTTTTTAGTAGCATATGAAGAAGAAAATATTAATACATTAAAGCAGGAATTAAAAAAGATAGAAACAAAAAAAGAATATAAAATTGGAATTTTAGTAGGTCCAGAAGGCGGAATAGCAAAAGAAGAAATAAATATGTTAAAAGAAATTAAAGCAAAAACAGTAACTTTAGGAAAAAGAATATTAAGAACAGAAACTGCGCCTATAGTAATTGTAAGTAATATATTATATGAATTAGAAAATTAGGAGGAAATAAAAAATGCCAAAAGTATCAGAAGAGAAAACAGAAGAAATTAAAGAAACAAAGAAAAAACAAACTAGTAGTAAACCAAAGAGTACTACAACTACAAAAAAAACTACACCTAAAAAAACAGATAAAAAAGAAGAAACACCAACTACAAAAAGAGCTACTAAATCTGTAGCGAATACTAAAAAAGAAACTGCTACTACTAAATCTAAAACTAAAACACAAGCTAAACCAAGGACAATAAAAAAAGAAGAAAATAAAAAAGAAAAAACAAAAAATAAAAAAATAGAAGAAGAAAAAGTAGAGAAAGTAGAAATAGAAGAAATAGAAAAAGTAGAAGAAAATAAAGATTTAATAATAAAAAAAGACCCTAAACAAATTATTATTGATGAACAAAAATTAGACAAAATTGAGGAAGAAATAAAAAAACAAAAGAGTATTCCAAAAGAAAAAAGAAATAAAATGAACAAGAAAATATTTAACAATATAATTATCGGAGTTGGAATAGTTTTATATTTTATATTTATAAATTTAGATTTTTTTACTTTAGAACCAAGTACATATTTAACAGACTTAAAGGTGTTTAGTGTAATTATTCTTGGAATTGCTATTACAATATTTGAAAAAGCATATAAAAAAGATAGCGGAGAACTTGCAATATATGGAATAGAAATGCTAGTACTTTCAATATGTAGTTTGATGACAAATTATTTTTATTTAATATATAATAATAAATACCCTTATATAATAAATATGATCTCATTAATATTTGCAGTTTACTATGTAGCAAAATCTATTGTTATATATGTAAAAATGAAAAAAAGTGTATTTTATAAAACAAGTGATATTCATAAAATTATTAAAAAATAGGAGAAAAAATAATGAAAAGTATGACAGGCTTTGGAAGAGCAAAGTTAGAAAAAAATAATAGAATATATAATATAGAAATAAAATCTGTAAATCATAAATATAGTGATATTTCAATAAAACTTCCTAGAAGTTTAAGTTATTTAGAAGAAAAATTAAAAAAAGAAATTAATTCAAATATATCTAGAGGAAAAATAGATGTATATGTTTCTTTTGAAAATTATAGTGAATCAGATAAAAAGGTAATAATTAATACAGAATTAGTAAAAGAATATATGAAACAATTCGAAATAATAGCAAAAGAAAATCATTTAGCAATGAACATTCCAATAACTGAAATAACAAAATTACCAGATGTACTTACATTAAAAGAAACAGAAGATGATGAAGAAATAATAGAAAAAGAATTATTAGAGTGTATGAGAGAAGCAATTAACAACTTTATTTTTATGAGAGAACAAGAAGGAATAAAAATAAAAGAGGATTTAAAAGAAAGAATAAACAATGTAGAAAATGAACAACAAAAGATTTCTACATATTCTACTAGACTTGTACAAGAATATGTAGTAAAATTAGAAGAGAGGATTAAAGAAATATTAAAAACTAATATTATTGATCAATCAAGACTTGCAATGGAAGTAGTTTTATATGCAGATAAATGTTCAGTAGAAGAAGAATTAACAAGATTAAAAAGTCATATTTCACAATTTAATAAATTAATTCAAGAAGAAGGACCTATTGGAAAGAAAATTGATTTTTTACTTCAGGAGATGAATAGGGAAACTAATACAATTGGTTCAAAAGCAGGAAGTTTAGATATTACAAATTTAGTAGTAAATATAAAGACACAATTAGAAGACATAAGAGAACAAATACAAAATATTGAATAAAGGAGGATTCTTATGCAATTAATAAATATAGGATTTGGAAATATCGTAGCTGCAAATCGAATAATTGCTATTGTTAGTCCAGAATCAGCACCAATAAAAAGAATTGTACAAGAAGCAAAAGAAAATGGAAACGCAGTTGATGCAACATGCGGAAGAAGAACAAGAGCAGTTGTTATTATGGATTCAGGACATGTTATATTATCTGCAGTTCAACCAGAAACAGTAGCTGGTAGATTAGATAAAGATGAAGAACAAGAAGAATAAAAAATAGGAGGAAAATAATTATGATGGTAAAACCAACAACAGCAGAATTATTAAAAAAAATAGGAGATAATAAATTTAGATTAGTAATTGCAACAGCAAAAAGAGCAAGACAAATTTCAGTAGGTAATGAAAAACTAGTAGATACAGATGAAGAAGCTCCAGTAACTGTAGCAGCAAATGAAATAGGAGAAGGCAAGGTGAAAATATGCTAATATTACTTTCTGGTGTATCTGGTGCAGGAAAAGATACAATAAAAAAAGAATTAATTAAAACAATGGAAAATGTAATATCACTTCCATCTTATACTGATAGACCAGTGCGTAATGGAGACATACCAGGAGAAACATATAATTTTGTTACAACAGAACAGTTTGAAGAAATGATAAAGAATAATGAATTATATGAATATAATTTACATCATGAACATTATTATGGAACATCAAGAAAATTAATAAACGAAAAAATCACAAGTGGAAAGATTATTGTAAAAGATATAGATGTTAATGGTGTAGAAAATCTAATTAATATATTAAGAGAAGATACTAAAGTTGTAACAATATTTTTAAGAGTGCCAAAAGATGTATTAATTAACAGACTGAAAAATAGAATAGATAATCCTACTAAAGAAGAAATAGAACTACGTTTAAATAGATTTGATTATGAAGAATCGAAAATAAATATGTATGACTATGTAATCAAAAATAATGATTTAGAAAAAAGTATAGAAATCATTAAAACAATTATTCAAAATGAATGTAAATTAAAAAAAACAGAATTTTAAATATTAACTAATAAAGGAAAAAAAATGTACATACGTAACAATTTTTTTCCTTTATTAGTTGATATTTTATTAAAAATGTAGTATAATATATATAGATTTCGCAAAAGGCGAAACATAATAATTATTCAGGAGGATATTTCTATGGCAATGAAAAGACAGAAAGTGAAAGTCGTTATAAGCGACGAATTAAAGGCAACGATCAAGAAAGATTCAGATTGTTTTGTGGACGGATCTCGATTTGTACACGGTGAATGTGCAGGAAGGCCGAAAGATAATAAATGTGCAGCCTGTAGGCTGAGAAAAAATTATTTAGGCATACCTCAAGACTGAATAAGTGAAGAAGGTCATTAATTGACCTTCTTTATTTTTTACCAAAAATTTACAAAAATAATTGACATAATCTTAAAAAAGTTATATAATGTAGGTGTAACCTTAGTAGTAATGTAACCTTAAAATGGAGGAGACAATTATGAAAGAAAGGATTAAGAGCTTAGAAAGAGCAAAATTATTGCTCGATCGGGGTGAAACCCTAGAATGCCAGTGGGGCGAAAGAACACACGAAAAAGAGACAGTAAAAAGTGTGGAAAGATTGAATTATCTTTATTCATTGGAAAAGGCAAAAATCCAGAAATGTGAATTATACCTTATTCCAAAGGAAACACTGCCTGAAGGTTCGTTTGAATTAACTTTTGATGAAGCCTACAAGCTTGTGTATTGTAAGGAAGCAGTAGTGTATTACAAGAATGATGGGGAAGAAGTAAAAATTAATTCGATATCGGATTTAATTGAGTTACGTAGAAAAAAAGGCGATAAGCTTCTTCTCTATATGAATGATTAGCCCCTAAAAAACACTTAAAATCTGTATTATGATTTTAAGTGTTTTAATTTTTATTATATTATTTTAAAATTTATTTATTGTATAATGTGGATTTTTTTGATATACTAATAAAAATTAGAAGAAAGGGAAAAGACATGATTGCTGAGATAATACTAAATTCAAATGCCAAAGATTTAAATCGTATATTTGATTATACAATACCAAAAGAAATGTTGAATAAAATAAAAATTGGTAGTCGAGTTTTTGTACCTTTTGGAAAAAGAAAAAACATAGAAGAAGGATTTGTTATAAATATTAAAGAAAAATCCGAATTTGAAACAAAAAATATTATATCTTTTGAAGATAATATTTTTTTAAACGAACAAAAAATAAAACTTGCAAAGTGGATATCAAAAAGATATTTTGCAAATTTATCAGATAGTATAAAATTAATGTTACCACCAGGAACAACAACTAAAAATATTGAAAATAGAATAAAAGAAAAAACAAATAAGTTTGTTTATTTGAAAAAATCAGAAGAAGAGATAGAATTAGAAATAGAAACTAAAAAAATAAAATCAGAAAAACATATTAGAATATTAAAATTTTTAATGCAAAATGAAATTATAAGTGCTACTGAGTTAGAAATATTTACAGATACTTCAAGAGCAATATTAAAAACATTAGAGAAAAACGGTTATATAGAGTTAATAGAAGAACAAGTTAATAGAAATCCATTTATAAATAAAAAAGTACAAAAAACTAATAAACTTAGTTTTACAGAAGAACAGCAAATTACTTATAATAAAATACAAAAAGCCATAGATGATAATAAAAATTCTGAATTTTTATTATTTGGAGTAACAGGCTCACGGAAAAACAGAAATATATTTACAAGCAATAGAAAAAGTTTTATCAATAGGAAAAACAAGTATTGTATTAGTACCTGAAATATCTCTTACGCCACAAATGGTAGATCGTTTTATATCTAGATTTGGAGAAGAAAAAATAGCATTATTACATAGTAAATTATCAATAGGAGAAAGATATGATACATGGAATAAAATAGTAAAAAATGAAGTGAAAATTGTAATAGGGGCTAGATCTGCAATATTTGCTCCTATTAAAGATTTAGGTTTAATAATTATAGATGAAGAACATGATAGTTCATATCAATCAGAAATGACTCCTAAATATAATGCAAAAGAAGTAGCAAAATATATATCAAAAGAAAATAGTTGCCCTATAATTTTAGGAACTGCTACTCCTGATATGTTAAGTTTTAAGGAAGCAAATGAAGGAAAGATAGAATTACTTGAATTAACAAAAAGAGCAAATAATTCTAATTTACCAAGTGTACATATAGTAGATCTAAGAGAAGAATTAATAAATCGGAAATCATTCTATGATTAGTATAAAGTTAAAAGAAGAAATTCAAAAAAATATAGATAACAAAGAACAAACAATTTTATATTTAAATAGAAGAGGGTATTCTACATTTGTAATGTGCAGAGATTGTGGACATACAATAAAGTGTAAAAATTGTGATATTACAATGACATATCATTTGAAACAAGATAAATTAAAATGTCATTACTGTGGATATGAAGAAAAGAAAGTGATTATTTGCCCAGAATGCCAAAGTACTAATATTAGATATTTTGGTACAGGTACACAAAAATTAGAACAAGAAATAAATAAAATGTTTCCGTCAGCTACTACAATACGTATGGATATTGATACTGTTACAAAGAAAAATTCGCATGAAGAAATATTAAAAAAATTCAAAGAAGATAATATTAATATTTTGATAGGAACTCAAATGGTTGTAAAAGGTCATCACTTTCCAAATGTAACATTGGTAGGAGTAATTGCAGCAGATAGTTCACTAAATATAGAAGATTTTAGGGCAAATGAAAGAACTTTTCAAATATTAACGCAAGTAGCAGGAAGAGCAGGAAGAGAGAACTTAGATGGAAGAGTAATAATTCAGACTTACAATCCAGATAGTTTAGCTATTGAACTTGCAAGTAAACAAGATTATAAAGAATTTTATGAAAGCGAAATAGAAATAAGAAAACAGTTGAAATATCCACCTTTTTGCGATATAATAATGATTAGTTTTAGCTCAGAGAATGAAAAAAATATGATATTACAATCAAAAAAGATTCATCAATATTTAAAAAATAGAGTTCTTTCTGAAAATATTGGAATAATACTTTATAGCCCAGTTCCATCACCAATTGATAAAATAAAAAACAAATATAGATGGAGAATGATAATAAAATGTTTATATAATGAACAAATAAATACCTTATTCCAAGAAATGTTAGAACAAAATGAAATAAAAAAAGATGTAAGAATATCGATTGAAATTAATCCAACAAATATGATGTGAAATAAGAAAGGAGCATAAGTAAAATGGCAATTAGAACAATAAGAGCAGAAGGAGACGAAATATTAAAAAAGAAATCAAGAGAAATAGAACAAATTGATGATAAAATAAAAGAATTATTAGAAGATATGTTAGAAACAATGCACAAGTATAATGGAGTAGGACTAGCTGCTGTTCAAGTAGGAATATTAAAAAGAGCAATTGTAATAGATTTATATGATGATAAAGGATCATTGAAATTAATTAATCCTGTTATAATAAAACAAAAAGGAGAACAAGAAGTAGAAGAAGGTTGTTTAAGTTTTCCAAATAAATATGCTCAATTAATAAGACCACAAGAAGTTACAGTTGAAGCATTAGATGAAAATGGAAAAAAAGTAAAAATCCATGGAAAAGGATTGCTTGCACAAGCCTTATGTCATGAAATAGATCATTTAGACGGAATTGTTTTTGTTGACAAAATAATACCAGGAACAATGCAATATGTAGAACCAAATGAATAAATTTTATTAAAAAATGGAGGACATTAAGTTGAGAATTTTATTTATGGGAACGCCCGATTTTGCCAAAGAATCATTAAAAAGAATAGTAGAAGAAAACTATGATGTAATAGGTGTTGTAACAAATCAAGATAAACCAAAAGGAAGAGGAATGAAAATGATAGCATCACCTGTTAAAGAATATGCTGTAGAAAAAAACATTCCTATATATCAACCAGAAAAAGTAAGAAAAAATTTTGAATTTATTGATGAAATAAAAAAATTACAACCTGATATAATATGTGTAGTTGCATATGGGAAAATTCTTCCAAAAGAAATATTGGATATTCCAAAATACGGATGTATAAATGTTCATGCATCTTTACTTCCTAAATATAGAGGTGCTGCTCCAATCCAATGGGCAGTATTAAATGGAGATAAAGAAACAGGAGTAACAACAATGTATATGGATATAGGAATGGATACAGGAGATATTATATTGACAGAAAAGACATCAATAGGAGAAGATGAAACAACAGGAGAATTATGGGATAGACTTTCAATAATTGGAGGAAAACTGTTAGTAAAGACATTAAAACAAATAGAAGATGGAAAAATTGAAAGAACAAAACAACCTGAAGATTTTACAATGGCGCCAATGTTAAATAAAGAGATGTCTAAAATAGATTGGGAAAATAAATCAGCAAATGAAATTCATAATTTAGTAAGAGGACTAAATCCTATAATGGGTGCATATACATTTTTAAATGATAAAAAAATAAAGATTTGGAAAGTAAAAGTAAAAAGTGAAAAAGAAGTAATACAACTATTTCCAGAACTTGAAGAGTATTTATTTAAAGTACCAGATTTAATGCCAGGAACAATAATGTTTGTTTCAGATAAAAAAGGATTATATATTAAAGCAAATGAAGGAATAATTGAAGTTGAAGAGATTCAAGGGGAAAATGCTAAGAAAATGCCAATAGGAGATTTTTTAAGAGGAAATGAGATATTAGCAGGAGAAGTGTTTGAATAAAAAACAGCTATGAAGTTTCATAGCTGTTTTTTGTTTAAAGTAGATATTTAAAATTGTATTGTTATTCAATATAAAAAATAAGTAAATTTTTCAATAAAAGTGTTGTAAAAAATAAAAGATATTGATATACTAATATTATTAAAAATGTACAAAGTGATAAATTTGAGGAGGTTTTTGTGTTATGGAAAAAGAAAGCGAAAATAAAGAAGGAACAATGGTAAAAGATGGAGAAATTATATTACAAAGTGAAAATAATGAAATAAAAATAGCTGATGATGTTGTTGCAGTTATTGCAGGTGTTGCTGTATCAGAAGTATCAGGCGTAGCAGAAATGGCTGGAGGATTTGCAGGAGGAATTACAGAAGTATTAAGTGGAAAGAAAAATTTAGCAAAAGGAATTAAAGTTGAAGTAGGAGAAAAAGATACAAAGATAGATGTCAATATAATTGTTGAATATGGAATTAGAATTCCAGATGTAGCATATGAAATTCAAAATAGAGTAAAAAAAGCAGTAGAAACAATGACAGGTTTAAATGTGGTAGAAGTAAATGTACATATACAAGGTGTAAATACTGAAACTAAAGAAGAAATAGAAGAAATTATTACAGAAGAAAATAAATAAAAAAACATATATTTTATGCAGGGTGCGGAAGTTTCGTACCCTTTGCTAAAGAAAACGGAGGAAAAATATGAAAATTTTAGATAAAATAGGACTAATTGTTTTTTCAGATTTAATATTAATAATATCAATAATAATATGCTTATTGATTTTTGGTTGGTTATCACCAGAAACAGTATATGATTTCACAAAAGCAGCATTAAATGATCCAATAACAACTAATGTAATGTTAGCAATTTCAGTAGTTTGCATATTACTTGCAATAAAATGTATTTTCTTTAGTTATGATAAAAAAGAGATAAATGGTATTAAAGATGGAATTTTATTACAAAATTCAGATGGAAAATTAGTAATATCAAAAGCTACATTAGAAGAATTAGTAAATAATGTTGTAAAAGGTTTTGATAGTGCACAAGATAGTACATCAAAAATCGTATTAGATGAAGAAAAAAATTTAATAGTATATGTTACTTTAAATGTGAAAGAAAATGCAGTTATAAAAGAATTATCAAATAATCTTCAAGCAAAAATAAAAAGTGCTGTTAAGAAAACATCAGATTTAGAAGTTAAAGAAGTTAATATTAGTATAAAAGATTTACATGCACAAGAAGAAACTACTATAGAACAATAAAGAAGAGGTGTTATATATGGAAGAAATAAAAAATTTTTTTATGAAATATAGAGGGGCAATTATAGGAGCATTAATTGCAATTCTTATTTTATGTACAGGATTTTATAAATTAATGATAGCAATTATTTTAATTTGTATTGGACTTTATGTTGGAAACTACATACAAATTAATAAAAATGAAGTAAAAGAGAAAATGAAGAATTTTATAGACAAATTATAAAGGGGAAAATATGAAAAGAACAGAAACAAGAGAACTAGCATTTAAATTAATTTATAGTTGTGAAATGCAAAAAAACATGGATGAAGAACAAAAAGAACTATATATACAAGAAAGCGAAATAACTAATAAAGACGAAATTGAATATATAAATACACTTTTTGATGGTATAAAAAGCAATAATGAACAAATAGATGAATTTATATCAACAAATTTAAAAGAAAAGTGGTCAATGAGTAGAATTGCTAAAATCGATGTTTCAATATTAAAAGTAGCAATCTATGAATTGATTTATTCAAAATTACCTTATAAAGTAGTTATAAATGAAGCTGTAGAATTAGCAAAAAAATATGGAGACGACTCATCAAAATCTTTTGTAAACGGAATACTAGCAAGTATAGTAAAAGAAAAAAAATTACAAGAAGAGGAGTAAGCTAAAATGACATATCAGCCAATTAGTGTTACAGAGTTAAATACATATATAAAAGAAAAATTCAATGAAGATGAATATTTGAATAATGTATTAATAAAAGGAGAAATTTCAAACTTTAAAAATCATTATACAGGACATATGTATTTTACACTAAAAGATGAAAATTCTCTTATTAAATGTGTGATGTTTAAAACATATACACCCCATTTGGATTTTATGCCAAAAGATGGAATGAAAGTAATGGTACTTGGTAGTGTATCTGTATATGAAAGAGATGGAGTTTATCAAATTTACGCCAAAGCAATGAAACAAGAAGGAATTGGAGACTTACATGCAGAATATGAAAAATTAAAACAAAAATTAGAACAAGAAGGATTGTTCGAAAAATCACATAAAAAAGATATTCCATATATGCCAAAATGCATTGGAGTATTAACATCAAATACAGGAGCGGTTATTAGGGATATAATAAATGTTTCTACAAGGAGAAATCCTAATATTTATATAAAACTATTTCCAGTACCTGTTCAAGGACAAGGCGCTAGTGAAAAAATAGCAAAAGCAATTGAAATAATGAATAAAGAAAAGTTAGCAGATGTTTTGATAATAGCAAGAGGTGGAGGATCACTTGAAGATTTATGGACATTTAATGAAGAAATTGTTGCAAGAGCAATCTATAATTCTGAACTTCCTATTATATCTGCAGTAGGTCATGAAACTGATTTTACAATATCAGATTTCGTAAGTGACTTAAGAGCACCAACACCATCTGCTGCTGCAGAAATTGCAGTCCCAGAAATATCTGAAATACAAAACAAATTAGAAAATAATAAAAGAAGAATTCAAAATGCATTAAGAAAAAAAATAGAAATTATGCGTTTACGTTATGAAAAATGTATGACAAATAAATCTTTTACAGATCCATTAGAAAAAGTAAATAAAAGTTATATGTTATTAGATAAAGAAGTAAAAAGACTTGAAACAAGTATAAATATAAAAATCAAAGAAAAGAAAACATATATGGTGCAATGGATCACTAAATTAGATACTTTAAGCCCATTAAAAACATTAACAAGGGGATTTTCTATAGTAACTAATCAAGATGGTAAAGTAATAACTAGTGTAAATAAAATAAAAAAATCAGATAAAGTAACTTTACGTTTTGTTGATGGTGAAAAGAAAGCAGAAATAATATAAAAACTACACTCTAGGAGGTATTAATATGAAAAAAGGAATATATATAGGAATTGCTGTTATTATAATATTGATAATTGGTTATTTTGCATTTTTTAAAACAGACGATAATACTCAAAATCTAATAAAAACAAATGCTAATACTACAATTATTAATGAAGAAAAAAATAATGAGGTAAATGAAAATAATGAAATAGTAAATGAAATTATAAATGAAGAAAATAATCAAACAGTACAAAATAACGTTGGAAATAATACTTCTACGGAAATATTTAACGAAGAGCCAGCAACTGAGACACAAAAAGCTATAAATATAGTAAAAAAAGACTGGGGAGAAGACAGTAATGTAAAAATTGCAATAGATGGAATAAATGATAATGGAAGTTATATAGTAACAGTTAGAAATGTTAATACAACAGAAGCACTTGCGTTTTATACAGTAGATGTATCAAATCAAACATTTAATAAAAGAGAAATGAATTAAAAAGGGGAAAAGAAAATAAATGAAAGATGCTAACTTTGAAGAAACAATGGAAAATTTAGAAAAAATTGCAACTGAATTAGAAAGTGGAGAATTAAGCTTAGAAGAATCAGTTAGTAAATTTGAAGAAGGAATGAAATTATCTAAAAAATGTAATGATATTATAGGAGAAGCTGAAAAGAAAATTACAATATTACTACAAAAAAATAATAAAATTGTTGAAGAAGAATTTTCTTGCGAAGAAAAACAATAAAAAGAAAAGGGGATAAAGATGGATTTTTTTGCACAATATAAATATTTAATTTTACCAATCTCAGTATGGTTTTTTATACAATTATTTAAATTAATTTGTGATCTAATTAAAACTCATAAGTTTAATTTTAAAAGAATATTAGGTGCAGGTGGTATGCCAAGCTCACATTCAGCTGTTGTAACAACAATAGCAACTATGATTGGTAAATCAAATGGAATAGATACACCATTATTTGCACTTTCAGTTATGTTTGCATTTGTAGTAATGTATGATGCTGCAGGTATAAGAAGAGCAGCTGGAAAACAAGCAAAATTACTAAATAAATTAGTTGAAACACCAGGTCTTACAAATATACAAGTACAAGAAAAATTAGTAGAAGTATTAGGACATACACCAGTACAAGTAGTTGTTGGTGCAATAATAGGTGTTATAGTAGGATTAATATTTGCATAATATAAAAAATCGGAAAATCTTTTTAAATAAATGAATAATCCGATTTTTTTCTTTGCTCTATTGATAAAAGTGGAAAGATAATGTATATTATAATAAATAAAATAAATAAGAAGATAAGGTGATATATATGGAAGATATAGAAATTGCGAGAAATATAAAATTAAACAAAATAGAAGATATTGCAAAAAAAATTGGAATTGAAGATGAAGATTTAGAACAATATGGAAAATATAAAGCTAAAATTTCATTAAATGCATATAAAAAATTAAATAATAAAAACGATGGAAAATTAATTTTAATTACAGCTATAAATCCAACACCATTAGGAGAAGGAAAAACAACTATGGCTATTGGTTTGGCTGATGGATTAAAAGAAATTGGTAAAAAATCTATATTAGCACTGAGAGAACCATCTTTAGGTCCTGTATTTGGTATAAAAGGAGGAGCAACAGGGGGAGGATATTCTCAGATTGCACCTATGGAAGATATAAATTTACATTTTACAGGAGATATACATGCAATAACTTCTGCTAATAATTTATTATCAGCAATAATTGATAATCATATATATAATGGTAATGAATTAAAAATAAAAGAAGTAACATGGAGAAGATGTTTAGATTTAAATGATAGACAATTAAGAACAATTCAAACTGGATTATCAAAAGAAAAAAATATTATACCAAGGGAAGATGGATTTGACATATCTGTTGCATCTGAAATTATGGCAATTTTTTGCTTAGCAAATGATATTAAAGACTTAAAAAGAAGATTAGGAAATATAATTATTGGATACAATGAAGAAGGTAAAGAAATTACTGCACATGATTTAAAAGCAGAAGGAGCAATGACAGTATTATTAAAAGACGCTATAAAACCAAATTTAGTACAAACATTGGAACATACACCAGCAATTATTCATGGAGGACCATTTGCAAATATTGCACATGGATGCAATAGTATAATTGCAACAAAGTTAGCATTAAAATTAGCAGATTATACAGTAACAGAAGCAGGGTTTGGTGCTGATTTAGGCGCAGAAAAATTTTTAAATATAAAAACTAGAAAATTAGGAAAGATTCCTGATGTTGTTGTTATAGTAGCAACTATAAAAGCTTTAAAATATCATGGAGGGTTATCAAAAGAAGAACTGGATAATGAAGATTTAGAAGCATTAAAAAGAGGAAGTAAAAATTTATTAAAACATGTAATAAATATTAAAGAAAAATTTGGTTTAAATGTAATTGTTGCAATAAACAAATTCAACCAAGACACTAAAGAAGAGATACAATACTTAAAAGAAATATTAGAAAATGAAAATGTATCTTTAAGTTTAGTAGAAAGTTGGGGAAAAGGCGGAAAAGGATCTAGCGATTTAGCAGAAAAGATAGTAAATATTTGTGAAATAAATGAACAAAATGAATTATCTAATATAAATAATAAATTTAAATATATTTATTCAATAGAAGATACAATAAAAGAGAAAATTGAAAAAGTAGCAATACAAATTTATGGAGCAAATAATATTGAATATTCTGAACAAGCAGAAAACCAAATAGAAAAAATAAAAAAATTAAATTATGATAAATTACCAATATGTATAGCTAAAACACAATATTCTCTATCAGATGATAGTAAAAACTTAGAATGTAAAGAGCCGTTTACAATACATGTAAAAGAATTGAAATTAAAAGCAGGAGCAGAATTTATAGTTGTATTAACAGGAAAAATAATGACTATGCCAGGTTTACCTAAACACCCAGCATCAGAACAAATAGACATTGATGAAAATGAAAATATAGTAGGAATATTTTAACAAATAATATAAAAGTAAAAGATGTATTAAAAAGAGCAATACATCTTTTTATTTTTGTGTTCTAAAAACATAAAAGGAGAATAATATTAATAGAAGGCAAATATATGTATAAAAAACGAGGAGGTAATGTAAAATGTTAAAGCCATTAGCAGACAGAGTATTAATAAAAATGTCAGAAAAAGAAGAAACTACAAAAAGTGGAATTATTTTAGCTGGGTCAACAGTGGAAAAACCAGAATTTGCAGAAGTGTTAGAAGTAGGACAAGGAGAAATAATAGATGGAAAAGAAGTAGAAATGCTTGTAAGAAAAGGTGATAAGATTGTCATAAATAAATATGCAGGAACTGAAATTAAATATGAAGGTGAAGATTTAATAATAATAAAGCAAGATGATATTTTAGCAGTAGTAGAATGAAATAATCATAAAAAAGGAGAGTGTATATAATATGTCAAAAGAAATAAAATTTGGAGAAGAAGCTAGAAAAAGCTTGATGTATGGAGTTAATAAATTAGCAGATACAGTTAAAGTTACATTAGGCCCAAAGGGAAGAAATGTAGTACTTGATAAACAATTTGGAATACCACTTATTACTAATGATGGAGTAACTATTGCAAAAGAAATTGAACTTTCAGATCCTTTTGAAAATATGGGAGCACAACTTGTAAAACAAGTTTCAACAAAAACTAATGACGTAGCAGGTGATGGAACAACAACAGCTACAGTACTAGCTCAATGTATAATTAAAGAAGGATTAAAGAATGTTGCTGCAGGAGGAGATCCAATGGCAATTAAAAGGGGAATAGATAAAGCAGTAGAAAGTGCAGTAGAAGAATTGAAAAACATTAGTAGTAATATTAATGGTAAAGAAGATATAGCAAGAGTAGCAAGTATTTCAGCAAATGATGAAGAAATAGGAAAATTGATTTCTGAAGCTATGGAAAAAGTATCAAAAGATGGAGTTATTACAATAGAAGAATCAAAAACATCAAATACAGAATTAAATATTGTAGAAGGAATGCAATTTGATAAAGGCTATGTTTCCCCATATATGATAACAGATACAGAAAAAATGGAAGCAATTATGGATAATCCATATATATTAATAACAGATAAAAAAATTAGTAATATTCAAGAAATTTTACCATTATTAGAAAATTTAATGCAACAATCCGGAAAATTAGTAATAGTTTGTGATGATGTAGAACAAGAAGCATTATCAACATTAGTATTAAATAAATTAAGAGGAGTTTTAAATGTAGTAGCGGTTAAAGCACCAGCTTATGGAGATAAAAGAAAACAAATATTAGAAGATATGGCAATATTAACTGGTGGAGAAGTTATAACTTCAGATTTAGGATTAGAATTAAAAGATACAACAATAGATCAATTAGGTAGAGCAAAACAAGTAAAAATACAAAAAGAAAACACAATAATAGTAGATGGAGCAGGAAATAAGAAAAAAATCGAAGATAGAATTACACAAATAAGAACACAAATTACTGAAGAAAAAAGTGAATTTGAAAAAGAAACACTTCAAGAACGATTGGCTAAAATAGCAGGTGGAGTAGCGGTAATAGGTGTAGGTGCAGCTACTGAAGTAGAAATGAGAGATAAAAAATTAAGAATAGAGGATGCATTATCTGCTACAAAAGCAGCAGTAGAAGAAGGAATTGTTGCAGGGGGTGGAACAGCATACTTAAATATAATTCCTAAAGTTGAAAAAATAGTAAATACATTAAATGAAGATGAAAAAATTGGTGGAAAAATTATATTAAACTCTCTAGAAGAACCAACAAGGCAAATTGTAACAAATGCAGGATTAGAACCTGCAGTTATTGTAGAAAAAGTAAAACAAAGCGAAATTGGAATTGGATTTAATGCTACAAATAATACATATGTAGATATGAAAAAAGTAGGAATAGTAGATCCAACAAAAGTTTCAAGGAGTGCTTTACAAAATGCAGCATCAATAGCATCTATGGTACTTACAACAGAAAGTATTGTTACAAATAAAAAAGAAGAAAACTCTTGCTTATGTAATCACGAAAATGAAGAAAATGCAATAAATGCAATGTATTAAAACAATAAAGACACATATTAATAGATTTATAAATGTGTCTTTATTATTGACAATTAAAAAAGTAATGTTAAAATAAAAATAACTCTACGCAAAGTAGAATATTAAAACTCTACGATGTAGGGATTATAAATTGAAATTAAAAATGTTATATTTTTTTAAGGAGGAGGAAAAAAATATGAATCAAATTAAAATAGGGAAGTTTATGTCACAACTTCGAAAAGAAAAAAATATGACACAACAAGTATTAGCAGATAAAATAGGTGTTAGTTTTAAAACAATTTCAAAATGGGAAAATGGTAGAGGTATGCCAGAATTATCATTATTAAAACCATTAAGTGATGAACTAGGAGTATCAATTAATGAACTATTATCAGGTGAAAGAGTAGAAAAAGAAAGGTATCTAGATAAATTAGAAGAAAATATGATAGATACTATTGAATATTCTGATAAAAGAATTAAAGAAAAGGATAAAATATTAGGAATTTCATTATTAGTATTAGGTTTTTTAATAGTAATAACTGCAATATCAATATTCCCATCTGAAAGTAGCTGGAGTGCTTTCTATTCTGTACTAGGAAGTATAATATCTTTAGTAGGATTTTCTAGATTAACAAAAAAATTAAACTATACAAAAAGATTATTCGCTAATTTTGGTTTTTATATCATATTTATAGTATTTTTATTTACATTAGATTTTGTTAATGTAAAGTTAAACAATGAAGCACCAAGATTTTCTTTAAAAACAACAACACAAGATACTACAATTATATATGAAACACCATTTTATAATGTATACAGATTCAATAGAGATACTGAAAATGAAAAATTTGTTATACAAAAATAATTAATTAAACAAATCAAAATAAAAAAGCATCAAATTTATGATGCTTTTTTAAAAAGAAAAATAAAATAAAATTAGATATTGTTTTTTATAAAAAAGTGTGTTAATATATTAAATATAAATAAAAAACCTAGGAAAAAGCAAAGTATGTATTTTTAATAATATATGAAAGAGAGAATGGTGACCCGCTGAAAGCCATTTATATACTTAAATACAGAAATTTCACTTTTGAGGTCTATTTTTGAAAAGTATTTAGTAGAAAATAGCGCTTGTAGCGTTAAAACTATAATGAGATTAATTAGAATATAATTAATGAAGTTAGGTGGTACCACGAAATTTAAAGCAATTCGTCCTATAATATAGGATAGAATTGCTTTTTTGATATAAAAAAGAAAGGATATGAATAAAAAAATGAAAGAACAAATTGAAAAAATAAGACAAAATGCAACAGAAGAAATATCACAAGTAAATAATGCAAAAGAATTAAATGATATAAGAGTAAAGTACTTGGGTAAAAAAGGAGAACTAACAGCTGTATTAAGAGGGATGGGAGGACTATCAGAAGAAGAAAGACCAATTATAGGAAGTCTTGTAAATATTGTTAGAGATGAATTAGAAAATATGATTTCTGAAAAAGAAGAATTTTATAAAAAAGAGGAACTAAACCAAAAGTTAGAAACAGAAAAAATTGATATAACACTTCCAGCAACAAAAGTAAAGAGAGGAAGCAAACATCCATTAAATAGAATAATAGAAGAAGTTGAAGATTTATTTGTATCAATGGGTTATGATGTAGTAGATGGTCCAGAATTAGAAACTGATGAATACTGCTTTGAAAGATTAAATCTTCCAAAAGGACATCCAGCAAGAGATATGCAAGATAGTTTCTATATTACACCAGAATATTTATTAAGAACACAAACATCAGCGGTTCAAGCAAGAGTAATGATGGAAAATGAAGAAAAAGCTCCTATAAGAGTTATATGTCCAGGTAAAGTATATAGAAGAGATGATGATGCAACACATTCACATCAATTTGCTCAAGTAGAAGGATTAGTAATAGACAAAGATATATCTTTAGCTGATTTAAAAGGTACATTAGAAGTATTTATGAAAAAAATGTTAGGAGAAAATACAAATTTAAGATTCAGACCAAGTTATTTCCCATTTACAGAGCCAAGTTACGAAGTAGATGTAACATGTTTTAAATGTAATGGAAAAGGATGTAATCTTTGTAAACAAACTGGATGGATTGAATTATTAGGATCAGGAATGGTACATCCAAATGTATTAAAAATGAACGGATATGATCCTGAAAAATATACAGGATTTGCATTTGGAACAGGATTAGATAGACTTGCAATGTTTAAATATGGAATACCAGATATACGTTTACTATATCAAAACGATGTTAGAGTTTTAAATCAATTTGATAAAATGCAATAATAATATAGGAGGAAAATAAATATGAAATTAAGTACAAATTTTGTTAAAGACTATGTTGATATAGACGTAGATTGTAAACAATTAGCAGAAGATATGACTAATGTTGGAAACGAATATGAATCATGTGGAAAATTAATAAATGCAACAAATTTAGTTGTAGGAGAAGTAATAGATTGTCAAATGCATCCAGATTCTGATCATTTACATGTGTGCAAAGTAAATGTTGGAAAAGAAGTATTACAAATAGTATGCGGAGCACCAAATGTAAGAACAGGATTAAAAGTAATAGTTGCACTTGTAGGAGCAGAATTACCAGGAGATTTTAAAATAAAAGCAGGCAAAATAAGAGGAGTAGAATCTAATGGAATGCTTTGTTCGATTGCTGAACTTGGATTAGAAAGTAAATTTTTAAAACCAGAAGACAAAGAAGGAATTCATGAATTACAAGCAGATAGTATACCAGGAGAAGATCCAATAAAAACATTACAAATGGATGATAGTGTAATAGATTTTGAATTAACAGCAAATAGAGGAGATTTATTAAGTATATTAGGAATGGCTCATGAAATAGCAGCAATATATGACAAAAAAGTAAAAGATATTGATTTAAAATATAAAGAAAATGAAGAAAACATTAATGATAGTTTCAAAGTGTCTAGAAATACAGAAAATTGTTCGATTTTCTTAGCAAAAAAAGTAAAAAATGTAACTATTAAAGAAAGCCCAACATTTATTAAGAACAGATTAATAGCATCTGGAATAAGACCAATAAACAATGTAGTAGATATTAGTAACTATGTAATGATTGAAACAGGTCAACCACTTCACTATTATGATGCAGATACTTTAAATGGAATTTTAGAAGTAAGAATGGCAAAAGAAGGAGAAAAACTAATAACATTAGATAATATCGAAAGAACATTATCAAGTGAAGATATTATAATTTCAGATGGAAATAAAGCAATAGGATTAGCAGGCGTAATGGGAGGATTAGACACAGAAATAACAGAAAACACAAAGAATATTATTATAGAATCTGCTATATTTGATAGTGTAAAAGTTAGAAAAACATCAAAAGAAATATTAAGAAGTGAAGCAAGTACAAGATTTGAAAAAGGATTAGATCCAAATAGAACATATATGGCAATTGAGAGATCATGTGCATTATTAGAAAAATATGCAGACGCTACAATAGTAGGAGGACTAGTAAAAGAAGATACTACTTCTAAAGAAGATACAAAAATAGAAATTACACTTGAAAATATTAATAAAGTGTTAGGAACAAATATAAATAGCGATGATGTAGAAAATGTATTTAGAAAATTAGGATTTGAATATATAAAACAAAATGAAAAAATAATTGTATCTGTTCCAAAAAGAAGAATTGATATATCGATAAAAGAAGATTTAATTGAAGAAGTTGGACGTATTTATGGAGTAAATAACATTGAAGGAAAATTACCACAATTACCAATAAAAACAGGATCATATGATAAGCAAACTAGAGAAATAAGAAATAAGATGTCTGATTTAGGATTAAATGAAACTTTATCATACATATTAGTAAATGAAAAAGAAGCTAATGATTTTTGTTTTAAAGATGATTCTGAAATTATAAAATTATTAGATCCAATGACAGAAGAAAGAAGTACATTAAGACATTCAATTTTATCATCTTTATATAAAATATATGAATATAACAAAGCTCATAATAATAAAGATGTTGATATATTTGAAATAGGAAAAACATTCTATAAAATAGGAGAAGAATATAGAGAAGAAAGAAAAATTGCTTGCTTAATGACAGGAGAATATTATTCAGGAATAGAGAACAAAAAAGCAATAGATTTTTATGTTATAAAAGGAATAACAGAAGAATTATTGGATTATTTAGGATACACAAATCGTTATAGTTTTGTTATAAATGAAAATATTCCCGAACAATTTCATCCAGGTCAATCAGCTGCTATATCTGTAAATAATGATATAGTTGGATTTGTTGGAAGAGTTCATCCATCGAAAAGTAAAGAAGCAGTATATGTAATGGAAATCAATTTAGATAAATTATTTAATAAGAAAACTGGAAAAATGAAATATAAAGAAATTTCAAAATATCCAAGTGTAAAAAAAGATTTAGCTATAGTTGTGGATAAAAATATAACATCTGGCGAAATTGCAACAGCAATAAAAAAAGCAGCAGGTTCTTTACTTCTTGGAGCACAAGTATTTGATGTATATCAACCAAAAGATATAGAAGAAGGTAAAAAAAGTATAGCGTATTCTTTGGAATTTGGTGCTAATGATAGAACATTAACAGATGAAGAAATAAATGAAGTATTAAATAAAATAATATCAAACTTAGAAAAACAAGGTGCAAGTTTAAGAAAATAAAGAGAACAGAAAACTAAAATCTTTCATATTATATCCTATAGGGGGCATATATTATGGGAGATTTTATTTTTAACACAATACTTTGGACTTTGGCATTATATGGTTTGTTTGAAATTATTAAAACAATTATAAATATTTATACATATACAGATTTAAAATCAGATGGTATTTACGTAATTATTGCAGCAAAAAATCAGGAAGATGAAATAGAAGGATTTTTAAGATCATTTTTATTTAGAATAATATATGGAAAAGAAGAAAATATAAAAAATATAATAGTAACAGATTTGGATTCAAATGATGATACAATTAAAATATTAAATAAACTAAAAGATGAGTATCAAGGAATAAAAATTACTAATTGGAAAGAATGTAAAAATGTAATTGATAATATTAAAAATGTTTAAAAAATATTAAGATTGATCTAACAAAAATACAATAAAATATATAAAAGAAAGGTTGTAAAACCTTTCTTTTTTTGATAGAATGACTTTATTAATTATAGGAAAGAGGATTTTTCTTTGGAAATTACAGGAGAGATAACAGATATAATATATCAAAATGAAATAAATAGTTATACAGTAGCAGAGTTTGAAACTCAAGATGGAAATATTACAATTGTTGGTTATCTTCCATTTATTAATGCAGGGGATACTTTAAAACTAATAGGAAAAATAGTAACACATCAAGATTATGGAGAACAATTCAAAATAGATACATTTGAAAAGCTAATGCCACAAACGTTGACATCATTAGAACATTATTTATCAAATGGAACTATTAAAGGTATTGGACCAGCTACTGCAAAAAAAATAGTAGATACATTTGGAGAAGAGACTATTCATGTTTTAAAATTTGAACCAGAAAAATTATCAAATATAAAAGGTATAAATAAAGAAAAAGCAATTTCAATATCAGAGACATTTATTGAAAACTGGGAACTTTGGCAAATAGTTGGATATTTAGAAAAGTTTGGTATAGGAGTACAAAATGCAAAAAATGTGTATGAAAAGCTAGGAATAAATGCAATAGAAGAAATTGAAGAAAATCCATATATATTAATAGATATTGCAAATAATGTGGATTTTAAGAAAATAGATAAAATGGCAATGAATTTAGGAATGCCATATAACTATGAAAAAAGAATAAAAAGTGGAATTAAATATGGAATTATGTGTGCAACTACAAATGGACACTGTAAAGTACAAAAAGAAAATTTAATTACATTTTGTAAAGAACTATTAGAAATTTCAAATGAAGAAGTAGAAGAAAATATTATACAATTGAAAGCAAAGAATGAAATAGTAGAAGAAGACAATTGGATATATTTAAGTTATTTTTTTGATGCAGAAAACAATATAGCACAGAGAATTCAAATATTACAAAATTCACAAAATACTAAAAAAATTGAAAATATAAAAAAAGAAATGAAAAAAACTGAACAAAGTTCTGAAATAGAATTATCAGAAAAACAAAAAGAAGCAATAAATGCAATCAACGAAAATAATGTATGTATTATAACAGGTGGACCACGGAACTGGAAAAACAACTATTATAAAAACAGTAATAGAATTATATAAAAATCAAGGCAAAAAAGTAGTACTTTGTGCACCAACAGGAAGAGCAGCTAAACGTATGACAGAAACAACAAATGAAGAAGCAAAAACTCTTCATAGATTACTAGAAATAGGAAAAATAGAAGATGAAGACAAATACAAAAGTGTAAATACTGAAGTCACACCTTTAGATGCTGATGTAGTAATTGTAGATGAGATGTCTATGGTTGATTTGTTTTTAATGAATCATCTTATGAAATCTTTATATCAAGGCACTAAACTAGTATTAGTAGGAGATTCAGATCAATTACCATCAGTAGGACCAGGAAGTATATTAAAAGATTTAATAAATTCTGAAAGAATAACTACAATTAGATTAAATAAAATTTTTAGACAAGCAGCTCAAAGTAAAATAATTTTAAATTCTCATAGAGTAAATGAAGGAGATTTATTTCTTAATAAAGAGGAATCAGACAAAAAAGATTTAAAAGAAGATTTTTTCTTTATAAAAGAATTAAGTCAAGATAAAATATTACAACAAGTAATTTCTTTATGCAATGGAAGATTACAAAACTATGGTGATTATAATTTCTTTAAAAATATTCAAGTAATAACACCTACAAAAAAAGGAATGCTAGGAACAAAAGAATTAAATATAACATTACAAAAATATTTAAATCCAAAGCAAGAAAATTTAAAGGAAAAGCAAATAGGCGATACGGTTTTTAGAGTAAATGATAGAGTAATGCAAATAAAAAACAATTATGATATTTCTTGGGAAAAACAAAATCCTGATTTTGAAATTGGCACAGGAGTATTTAATGGAGAATTAGGAACTATAGAAAAAATAGACGATGAAGAAAAAAATATAAAAATTCGTTTTGATGATAAAAAGCTAGTATGGTATGAATATTCAGAATTAGATCAAATAGAACTTGCATATAGTATTACAATTCATAAAGCACAAGGAAGCGAATTTGATGTTGTAATTATGGTAATGCCACAATCATCTACAATGTTATTAACAAGAAATTTACTATATACAGGTATGACAAGGGCAAAACAAATGCTTATAATAATAGCAAATAATAATATAGTTGAATTTATGATTCAAAATGCAGATACCAAAAAAAGAAATACAGGATTAGAAGAAAAAATTAAAAATCTTTTATAAAATTAATAGGGGCTTAATAGAAAGGAATAATTGTGAATTTTAAGAAAGCTCTTATTTATTTATACAAACAATTTGAAAATATAGTATTTCCACAATGTTGTTTAATTTGTGGAAAATTATCAGAAGATATTTGGTGTGAAAAGTGTAAAAAAGAAATGTTAAAAGAAAAGAAATTTATTATAGAAGAAAATAAACAAAATAAAAAATGTTATTTTGAAAGTCATATATATTTTTTTCAATATAAAGATAATATAAGAAAATTAATATTAGATTATAAATTTAACGATAAATCATATTTATATAAAATATTTTCTGAAATTATTACAAAAAATAAAAAAACATATAGAATTTTAAAAAAATATGATATAATAACTCCAGTTCCAATTCATAGAAAAAGAAAAAAACAAAGAGGATATAATCAAAGCTATTTGATAGCAAAAGAAATATCAATAAATATAAATACATTAATTTTGGAAAATAAAATATTGAAAAAAACCAAAAATAATATAGAACAGAGTTCTTTAAAAAAAGAACAAAGAGCTCAAAATGTAAAAAATGTATATGTGTTGGAAAAAAGTGAAAAAATAAAAAATAAAAATATTGTTTTATTTGATGATATTTACACAACAGGGAACACAGTAAATGAAATATCAAGAATATTAAAAGAAAATGGAGCAAATAAAATACTTATATTAACAATAGCAAAAGATTAAAAAGAGGTGAAGTATAAAAAATGGAAGATTTAGTAGAAAGCATATTAGATTATATAAGAGCAGATTATACTGATTATGCAATTATGATTAATGGAGAATGGGGAAGTGGAAAAACTTATTTTTGGAATCATAAAATACGTGATAAAATTGAAACTATGCAATTAAATGGTAAAAGATATAAGACAATATATATGTCTTTATATGGAATATCAAACCTAGAAGAGATAAGTAAAAAGATTTTCATTGAAACCACTCAACTTATGGACAAAAACTTAAAAAAATATATGGATACAAATGGACAAGCAACAATACCTGAATATGCTAAAACAGGATTAGATATGGCTAACTTTTTTGGAGTTACGCAAAATGGCGACAAATTAGATTATGGAGATTTTTTTGCAACAGATGATAAAGTATTATGTTTTGACGATTTAGAAAGAGCAAATGTAGATGTTATTGATATATTGGGATATATTAATAATTTTGTAGAGCATGACCATATAAAAACAATTATTATATGTAATGAAAAAGAATTATCAACAAAATTAAAAAGTAGTAACTTAGAAATGAAAACTTTTATAGCAACATATTTATTAGATAAAGAAGGAAATTTAGTAAAGAAGACTGATAAACCTATGGTAGAGAGAATTAGAGATACTATAGAATATGTTTTTGATAAAGCTAATGATTATGAAAGAATAAAAGAAAAATTAATTGGTGAAACATTTGAGTATGCACCAGAATTCAATTACATTATTAATGGTATTCTAATGAGATATGAAAAATATCCTGAATTAATAAGATTTTTAAGAGAAAATACAAATCTTATAGTATCTACATTTAATAAAAGCGGAACAAGAAATTTAAGAATATTAAAACATGCATTAAATGATTTTAAGAAAATATTTGATATGGTAAATAAAGCGTATCCAAATACAAATCACAGAGTAATGCAAACAATGTTAATATTTACAATAGCAATTTCTTTTGAAATTAAAGCAGGTAAAGTAACAAAAGATAAATTTATTAATATCAATAATAATGAAGAATATAAAGCAATACTAGTTTCTTCAAGAGTATTTATGGATAATAGACAATTCTATATCAAAGAATTTGATAACAACTATTATTATAATTTTAAAGCAGAATACCGTTTCTTTAAATTTATAGAAATATATATACGTACACGTATTTTTGATATGAAAGTTTTTAAAGAGAATATGGAAGTTATTATAAATACAATTGATACAGATAAATTACCAGCATATAAGAGATTACTAACTGAAGAATATTGGAAAATAACAGACGATCAATTTGATAATGTTGTTGAAGAAGTCTTAGAAGATGTAAAAAATGGA
Organism: Clostridiaceae bacterium; assembly: GCA_012513065.1. GTDB lineage: Bacteria > Bacillota > Clostridia > TANB77 > CAG-508 > UMGS1663. The sequence goes on from JAAZCX010000013.1 coordinate 44,440, forward strand.
AGAATAAAACCAATAGAAATTGTAAAAATATTTGCATATTTTAGTTATTTTATAAAAAGAAATTTAATTAATTATGATGTTAAAGCAATAAAAAGTGTATTTTTAAATGGAATAAATATTGCATCATTAACTGCTGATTATTGTAGTAATGTTGAAGAAGAATTAGACCAAATATCTGTAAATGAAATAGGACCAGATATGGATGAAGTAGTTAGATATTTTAATGATGTAAACGAAAAATTAAAAGATAAAATGTATGAAAAGATGGCAGAAGAAATATTTAAATATATTCCAATGAAAATGGAAATGTTTTATGATAGATTCGCTAAAGAATGTATGAATATACCAATATTTAAATATTATGATGTTTTTCAAATGTTCCAAAGAATTTCTTGTGCAAGTAATGAAGATATAGTTACAATCAAAGAAATGCTAGCAGAAAGAGCAAAAAAATATACAAAACAAATAGAACCAGAAATTAAAAACATTAAAAAATTAAAACAAGTCATTGACGAATATATCGATGGAAAAGAACCAACAATAAAAATAGTAATGCTTGAAGAATTTTCAAAAGAATTAGAAAAAATAGTAGATTTATATAAACCGAATTTCTTAACAAAAAAAGATGATGTATAAAATAATAATAGATATGTAATAAATTTTAAAGGATAAAAATCAGAAATTAAGCTGATTTTTATTTTTTTGTATATTTTTTCTTTTTTTAGAAACAATAAAAATAATTAAACTTAAAAAAGTAAAAGGAGGAAAAATAATGAAAGCAACTGGAGTTGTAAGAAGAATAGATGATTTGGGAAGAATAGTAATACCAAAAGAAATTAGAAAAACATTAAGAATAAAAGAAGGTGATCCACTTGAAATATTTACAGATAGAGAAGGACAAGTTATATTAAAAAAATATTCTCCGATAGGAGAACTTTCAGAATTTGCAACAGAATATGCTGAAACATTAGCTAAAACCACAGGTCATATTGCATGTATTACTGATAAAGACACAATAATTGCAGTATCGGGAGGATCAAAAAAAGAATTTCTAGAGCAAGGAATTAGCAAAGACTTAGAAAGAATCATTGATGATAAAGAAATTTATACAAGTAAAGAAAATAATGATAAATCAATACCAATCACACAATTAGATAATAATAATGAAAGAATAAGAAATGCACAAATAGTTTATCCTATAATATCTGATGGTGATGCGATTGGAAGTGTTATACTAATATCTAAAGACGCAAATACTAAAATGACAGAAGTTGAAAAGAAAGTGGCACAATCAGCAGCAAGTTTTTTAGGATCACAAATGGAATTATAAAAATGACAAAACAATTACAAATATGACATTTTCATTACAAAAACAAAAAACTATTGATTTTCCTTTATAGTTGTAGTATAAAATATATAATAAGAATTTATATGAGAAATACAAAGGAGGAAAATATAGATATGGATGAAAACAAAGTAAACAGTGCAGAACCAATGGATGGAAAGACATTACCAACAGAAATCAACACTTGGACAAAAGTTAAAAATTTCTTATGTTATGAAATTAAAGTGGAATTAACACCAAAACAAGAAAAAATCTTTAAAGAAGTTCGTGATTTTTGGCATCAAGAAATAACAAAAGAAGATTTTAAAGAAGTACTATTCCATGAAATAACATGGCAAGGTACAAAAGATTTTTGGCTTCAAAAAATAGACATCACATTATAGAAAATAATAACAAAAAGATAAAAGGAAGTTAATTTTAAACTTCCTTTTTTACATTTAAATTAATTGTTTAAAAAAAAATAATATGATATACTGATAAAAAAATGGAGGATATAATTACAGTGGAAGAAATAACAAAAGAAGAAAATAAGATTATTAAAGAAAAACTAAAACAAATTCACCTAAATTTAGATAATATATCAAATATTTTTCAAATTTCTAATAAAATAAAATATAAACCATTAAGAACTTATGATGAAACAACACATAAAGTTTATAAATATATATCAATTAAAGATATCGATATATATCTTACACCAACAACAAGATTAGAAGATATAAATAAAAAATATAAATTAGCAAAGCCACTTACAGAATATTTACAAGCAGATAATGAAGAACAAATAGAAACATATCTAGAATTTTTACAAATGATTAAAAGATTAGATATAAGTAAAATGAAAGAATTAGAGATAGAACAAAAAGAATTAAAAAAACATATACCATATGAAATAAAATATAAAAATAATTTTATTTGGGATATATATTATTCTGAAACAGAAAATAAATATTTTATGATGTTTCCAACTAAGGAAGATCAAGTAGAAAGTTTATTTTATATAATAAGTAAAAAAATTGAATCTGAAAAAAATAATAATATAGAAAAAATATATGTGCCAATAAATAATATGGACCCTGATTATGAATATTTGAAAAGAACAGAACTTTTAGACATAGAAAACTATTTATGGTATTTTACAGAAAACTGGCCTTCTATATATGAAGTTGAGGACGAAGATAAAAATAAAACTATTTATATAATAGGAAAAACATCAGTATATGAAAAAGTTCAAAGTTTATATAAAATAAGATTTTCAAATAGAGAAGAAGCTCAAAAAGAATTTAAACTAATAAAGGCATTATTTATATTAGAATCAAATATTGAGCAAGAATATAAATTTCAAATAGCATTGAGCCAAGAGGAAAAAATTAATTTTTATTATAATCATAATGAAATAACATATTCAGTTTTACCAGAATTCATAAAAACAGAAATTGAAAAGAAAAGAGAAAAAATAGATAAATTAACACAAGAAAATTTATTTGAAAAGGAAAGATGGTTATTACTAAAAGAAACATTACAAAAGAAAAGTCAAGAATACTTAATTAAAGAAAAACAAATAGTTACATTTTTAGAATGTAAAAAAAGCTTTTTCAAAAAAATAAATTATTTCTTTAAAGGAAAGAAAAAAAACAGACAAGAAGAATTAATAAAAAACAAAGAAATAAATGATGATAATAAATCAGTAAATATTACAAAAACAGAAATAGCAAAGAAGGAATTATATACTATAGAAGATTTGTTAAAAATAGGAATAATTTTTGAAGAAAAAGAAAAAGAATACAAAGAAATACAAATGGATATAAAAGCATTAGAAAACAAAAAACAAAATCTTGAAAACAAAATAAAAAATGCAACTTTATATATAAATGAAATAGAAAGCCATAAAAAGAGCATTTTTGATTTTTGGAAATTTACAAACAAAGATCATCTGTCATTATTAAATGAAGGAGAAGAAAACAAGAATAGTGAGCAACATCCTAAAATAAAAAAAGTATTTTCATATGAAGAAGACATTGAAGAAGTTGGAAAAAAAATAGACGAAAAGCAAAGAACAATATTTAAACAAAAAGAATGTGATGCAATATTTGCAATTTATCAAAACGTAAATATATTTAATTTGATTAGAAAACAAAAAAAACTTAAAAAAGATGAAAAACAAATTGAAAAAAGTTTAGAAGAAAACAAAAAACAATATGAAGAAGACTATGATAAGATAAAAGAAAAAGATTTTGATATTTTTGGAAGCGTTGTAGAAGATAAAACAAAAATAAAAACATTAAAAAATAATAAACATAGAGAAATAGAAAAAGACAAATACAAAGTTTTAGATATTCATTTAGATACTACTATAGAAAAATATGAAGATATTATTAAACATTATGAAATATTATTAGGACAATCATATAACAATATGGTATCACCTTATGATATATCAGTATACCAATTAGGAGAAGAAATAACACAAGAAGATAATTGGTTAATAATGAATATTGATCCCAAAAAAGAAATATTAAAAGCAGAAGGAAAAGACAATCTTATATTAAATAGAATTAACATTAAAGAAGAGATGCCAGTTATTTTTTATAGTAATATAATGTTTTTTGATAATTTAAATCAAACATTACCACTAGGAATGGATATATCAACAGAAGTGTTAATTGATTTAAATAAGTATGAAAAAAAATTAGTATCAAGAAAAGATTTTAATATTAATATAGTAGAAAATCAATTTGATACTGATATAAAAACTATACAAGTATATGAATATGATCTGAATATTAAGGAGGAAAAATGATAGAAAGAGTCATTACAATCATATTAGATGGATTTGGAGTAGGAGAATTACCAGATAGTAAACAATATGGAGATGAAGGTAGTAATACATTAAAAGGAATTTACAATAATACAGATTTAAAATTACCAAACTTAAAAAAAATAGGGTTATATAATATAGAAGGAATAAATTTAGAAAAAAGAGAAAAAACAATAGGATCTTATGGAAAAGCAATAGAAAAGTCAGTAGGTAAAAATAGTCCAGTAGGGCACTGGGAAATCTGTGGAACAATAACAAATCCTGGATTTAAAACATATCCAGATGCTTTTCCTACGGAGATGATAGAAGAATTTATACAAAAAACTAATATTGAAGGAATATTGTGTAATCAAGTTGGATCAGGGACAGAAATACTAAAGAGATATGGAGAAGAACATATAAAAACAGGATATCCAATAATATATACTTCTGCAGATAGTGTATTTCAGATAGCAGCACACGAAGATGTAATCACAGTAGAAAAGCTATATGAAATGTGTAAAATAGCAAGAAAAATATTAGATAATCCAAAATATAATATTGGAACTGTAATAGCAAGGCCATTTATAGGAACAAATCCGGAAAACTTTAAAAGAACATATAATAGAAAAGACTTTGAATCTTCTACATTTGGAAAAACCATATTAGACATAATAAGTAGTGAAGGAAAAGATGTAATAGCAATAGGAAAAATAGGAGATTTATTTGTTGGAAGAGGAATTACTAAACAAATTCATACAAAGGGTAATAAAGATGGAATCAAAAAAACTATTGAAGAAATAAAAAAAGACTCTAAAGGAATGATATTCACAAACCTTGTTGATTTTGATATGTTATATGGACATAGAAATGATATCAATGGATATAAAGATGCACTTGAATATTTTGATAAAGAATTAATAAATATAATAAAAGAAATGAAAGAAACAGATATGCTTATTATTACAGCTGATCACGGAAATGATCCATCAACACCAAGTACAGATCATTCTAGAGAATATATTCCTATATTAATATATGGAAAAGAAATAAAGGAAAATAATAATATAGGTATAAGACAGACATATGCAGATATAGGAGAAACTATATTAGATATTTTAGGATTGAAATCATTAAATACAGGAACAAGTTTTAAAAATGAAATAATAAAATAAAAGGAGAAAATGCAAATTTTCTCCTTTTATTAAAAAAAACAAAAAATAAAGTAAAAAAGTGTTGACAAAGAAAATAAAAGATGTTAAGATAAAAAACAGCTTTAAGAAAAGTTACAAAAAAAGCATAAAAACATGTCGCTTTTTTTATTTTTTTGCTAAAAAATATTAAGGTAAAAATTACTATAAAAAATATTTAAAAAAAATTATAAAAAGTGTTGACATTGAATAATCATTTATGCTAAAATTAAAAATGTCCTTAACAAAAGGATACATGACATATTATATATGTTATGAGAGTACATTGAAAAGTAAACAATAAACAAACCTTTGAAGAAAACCAAGCGGTAGTTATTTTGTACTACCAAAAAATAAAAACAAAAAACCAAAATTTATTAGAGCTTAAAACTCAAAAAAAGATTTATATGTAGGCAATA
>JAAZCX010000014.1 GCA_012513065.1 Clostridiaceae bacterium
CAAGGAATATAAACAATCCACAGTTATCGAAGTATATTATATATAAAATATGAGAGAAAATCAAAAGAAGGAATATGATAATATACTAGTCAGAAAATAATACAAAATCTCTCTTGTAACTGACTATATATATCATACAAGGATAATATGAAAAATAAAGTTGTTATTATTGGTTGTGGTAATGTTGGAATGAGTTATGCTTATGCATTACTAAATCAAAAAACTAACGTGGGTGAACTAATTTTAATCGATTTAGATAAAGAAAGAATTGAAGGAGAAGTGATGGATTTAAATCATTGTTTAGCATTTGGTCCATCAAAAATAGATATAAGAGTTGGAGATTATAGTGATTGTTCAGATGCAAAAATGGTAGTTATAGCTGCAGGAGCTAATCAAGCCCCAGGTGAAACTAGGATGGATTTAATAAATAAAAATAGTAAAATTTTTAAAGAAATCGTAAAATCTGTAGTAGACAATGGATTTGATGGGATTTTCTTAGTAGCCACTAATCCATTAGATGTAATGACTTATTTAACATGGAAATATTCTGGCTTTAATCCAAATAGAGTTTTAGGAACTGGTACAAGTTTAGATACATCAAGATTAAGATATTTAGTTGGTAATAAGTTAAATATTAATCCAAAAAATGTTCATGCTTATGTTGTAGGAGAACATGGTGATTCAGAGTTTGTTCCATGGAGTAATGCCAATGTTGGAATCCAAAATATTGATAATTTTTTAGAAGAACAAGATTTAATAGATATAGAAAAAGAAGTAAAAAATGCAGCTTATGAAATAATTAATAGAAAAGGAGCAACATGCTATGGAATTGGGATGTGCCTAGTAAGAATAACAAATGCAATATTAGGTGATGAAAATACAATATTAACAGTATCGAGTTATGATAAGGAAAATAATATTTTTATGGGAATACCGTCAGTCGTAAACTGTGATGGAGTAAAGCAAAGAATATATATTGAATTAACTGATGAAGAAATTAATAAATTACAACATAGTGTAGATATAATAAAAGATGCCATAAAAAAAATAGATAATTAATAAATCATATATTAAAAATTTCTTTCATATATTATTGTATAGAAAGAGAGGAATTAATATATATGGAAACACTTAAAGTAAGTAGTAAATCTAATCCAAATAGTGTCGCAGGAGCACTTGCTAATGTATTTAGAGAAAAAGGTAAAGTTGAAATACAAGCAGTAGGTGCAGGAGCTTTAAATCAGGCAATAAAGGCAGTAGCAATCGCAAGAGGTTTTGTTGCTCCAAGTGGAAAAAATTTAATATGTATACCAGCATTTTCTGATATTTCCATTGATGGAGAAGAAAGAACTGCTATAAAGTTAATTATAGAGGCTAGATAGGCCTCTTTTTTAGTAAAAAAATAATTTTTATGATATAATAAAAAAAATAAATAGAAATTGGAGAAAGCTATGGAAAATAAAGAAAAAATTGTTATCGACATAAAAGGAGAAGTAAAGAATCCTAGGGTTTATAAAATGAATCAGGATGATAGAATAGCAGATTTAGTTAAAAAAGCAGGTTATATAATAGAAGAAAACAAAGAGTATATAAAAGAGGATTATGAAAAATGTGCTACTGTGATAAGTGATTATATTATGAGTCATAGTAAAAATGATATTCCAAAAATTGAAAATGAATTTAGAAATATACTAAGTAAGATTATTTAAGTGAAAAATAGTAATTTGTTGTTTAGATAAAAATGCAAAAAAAATAAAAAAATTTAATAAAAGTATTGCATTTTTATTTTTTTTGCATATAATAGTATATAGATAGCTGTCTATATACTATTATTAAAAAATGAAAGGAAGTGTAAAAATGGATAAGCAAAAATATCAAGAAAAAGCTGAAATATTTAAAGTTTTATCAGATTCAAATAGATTGCAAATAGTAGATATGCTTTCTTGTGGTGAGATGTGTGTGTGTAAAATATTAGAAAGATTTGATATAACGCAACCAACATTATCACATCATTTAAAGGTATTATCAGATAATGGAATTATAACATCAAGAAAAGAAGCTAATTGGATACACTGTAAATTGAATGATAAAAAAATTGAAGAAATAATCAGATTTTTACAGTTCATTTCAAACGATAAGAAAGATTGCATTTGTAAAAAATAAAATAAGCACCTTATATAAGGTGTTATATTTTAAAATACTATATTGATACTTGTCTATATAGTTATTTATAAGAAAGGAGTTTTCGTATGCAATATGTATCACAATTTTTTAGTATTTTAAATGATATTTTTCTAAAGATGACTTGGTTATCAGATGGAATTGCTTGGATAGTTCAGAATATTTTTAGGCTACCAATAAATAATACAGATATATGGGGAAAAATTGGTGGTAGTTTGCAATTCTTTATATATGATTCGATAAAAATAATTGCATTATTATCAGTTTTGATATTTATATTTTCATACATTGAAAGTAAATTTACACCAGAAAAAACAAGAAGAATATTAAGCAAATTAAAGGGTGTAAAAGGTGCAACATTAGGAGCATTACTTGGAACTATAACTCCATTTTGCAGTTGTTCAAGTATTCCAATATTTATTAGCTTTGTAAAAGCAGGACTTCCTATGGAAGTAACATTTAGCTTTTTAATATCATCTCCATTTGTTGATTTAGCTTCAACTGTATTATTAGCATCTATGTTTGGTTGGAAAGTAGCGATAGTATATGTAATTGTTGGAGTTTTACTAGCAATAATAGGTGGAATGATAATAGGAAAACTAAAATTAGAAAAATACATACAAGATTATGTATTTGATATGAAAGTTGGAGAGTCACAAGAATTAGAGCCTACAAAAAAAGAAAGAATAGAATATGCAAAAGAACAAGTAAAAAAGATATTTACAAAAGTATGGAAATATATATTATTGGGTGTTGGAATTGGTGCCCTTATTCATAATTGGATTCCACAAACAATAGTTGAAACAGTTTTAGGAAATGGAAATATATTCGCACCGATTTTAGCAGCAATAGTTGGAATACCAATGTATGCAGATATATTTGGAACAATGCCAATAGCTGAAGCATTAGTGCTAAAAGGAACAGGAATAGGAACTGTACTTACTTTTATGATGGGGGTTACAGCATTATCAGTTCCATCAATAATAATGTTAAAACAAGTAATGAAAAAGAAATTACTTGCAATATTTGTAGGAATAATATCAGTAGGAATAATAGTAATAGGTTATATATTTAATATGTTTGGATTTTTAATTATATAATAATGGAGGAAATAGTAATGAACAAGAAAGTAATATCAGTTATGGTTATAATTACAGTTATACTGATAATAGCAGGAATATGGTTAGTAAAAAATAATCAAAAAGAAAATGAAAAAATAATGAATAATACATTAAGTTCAACACAAACAGTAAATTCAGATTTTAAATTAAATATTACAAGTAAATTTAGTTTAGATAAATTAAAAGAATATAATCTACCAATTATTATTGACTTTGGTTCAGATTCTTGTATTCCTTGTAAACAAATGGCTCCTGCATTAAAACAATTAAATAGTGAATTACAAGAAAAAGCAATAATAAGATTCGTGGATGTATGGAAACATCCTAATTTAGCAAATGGTTATCCAATAGAATTAATACCGACACAAATATTTATAAATAGTGATGGAACACCTTATGCACCAGAAAATGCAGAAGAATTAGGATTAGAATTTATAATAGATGAAAATGGAAATCATATATTTACTACTCATGTAGGAGCACTAACAGCAGAACAAATGAAATCTATGCTAAAGGAGATGGGATTAAATGAATGAGATGCTTGAAACAATGTCAGAAATTATAAAAAACAATTTTTGGATTGCACCAATAATATCTTTATTAGCAGGTATTTTAACATCATTTACCCCTTGTTCTTTATCAAGTGTACCTCTTGTTATAGGTTGTGTAGGGGGAACAGGAATAGATAATACAAAAAGAGCATTCAAATTATCAGTTGTTTTTGCAATTGGAATGGCTATTACATTTACTATACTAGGAGCATTAGCTTCAATACTTGGAAAGTTTATGCAAAGTGGTGGCTCTTGGTGGTATATAATACTTGGAATAATAATGGTAATGATGGCAATGCAAACATTTGAAGTAGTTACATTTATAAAGTCAACTAATTTTCAAACAAAGAACACTAAAAAAGGTTATTTTGGAGCTTTAATAGCAGGAATATTGGGAGGAGTTTTCTCGTCTCCGTGTTCTACACCAGTTCTTATAGCTTTACTTGCTTTAGTTGCAAATAGTGGCAATATGATATGGGGAATATTTTTATTACTATTATATTCAATAGGTCATAGTATATTGGTAGTAATTGCAGGAACATCTTTTGGAACAATAAAGAAATTAACACAAAGTCAAAAATATGGTAAAATCAGTACCATTTTAAAATATGTAATGGGAACAATAATATTGCTAATTGGATTTTATATGTTTTATTTAGGATTTTAAGAAAGAGAGGAAATTTATTATGAATATTAAGGTTTTAGGAAGTGGCTGTGCAAGTTGCCACAAATTATATGAAGAAACTTTGAAAGCTGTAAAAGAAATGGAAAAAGATTATACAGTAGAATATGTAACAGATATTCAAGTAATGTTGGGATATGGAATAATGACAGCACCTGCCTTACTTGTTGATGAAAAAATAGTATCTCAAGGTAGAAGTTTAAAAGCAAAAGATATTATTAAATTGTTAAATGGATTAAAAATAGAAGATAGTTCAAACGGAAATAGCTGTTGCAGTTGTGGTGGAAATTGCTAGACAAATTATAAGGCAGATAATTATTTGAAAATTATCTGCCTTTTATGTTACAATGACCTTGACAAATTACAATTTATA
>JAAZCX010000015.1 GCA_012513065.1 Clostridiaceae bacterium
GTAGGCTTGGTAATTGTATATTTAATTGGTAATATAAACTGTAAATTAGTATTTTCAAGTACTTTTATTTTTCCGTTAGTAGTTTTATATGTATATTTAGTTAGTGTATCTAGTATTTCTTTATTAGGCTTTATAGTTTCAATTATTCTAAACTCCATAAAAAAATGTCCTCCTTCCTAGAAAGAGAACATTTTTAAACTTGTTTCTATATAAAATAAAAACTTACGAAACCATATTGGTTCGTAAGCTGTTTTCAATTGGAGCTATTGGGGAGAATCGAACTCCCGACCTACAGGTTACGAATCTGTTGCTCTACCAACTGAGCTACAATAGCATATTATATTTGCAATTATACCTTTTTTATATTTGTGTGTCAATGTAATATTTTTTTACTTTTTTATCTATTTTTGACTATATTTGTATATTTATTTGGTTTTTTGTCGAAAAAGGTGTATAATTAAAGATGACATAATTATACATTTTAAGGAGGAGTTTCAAATGAAAACTTTCAAAACAGCAACAACAGCACTATTATTAGTATTATGTTTTATCTTTTTCTTTCCTATTCGGAGTTATGCAAGTGAAATAGTTCCGGATTCAGAAACAGAAGAAGACAGTGATGTGCCCATTATATCTGGTATGGATGCAACCGTACGTTATTGTAATAATCTTAATGTACGCTTAACTCCAAGTACATCATCTGAAATACTTGCTACTATACCTTTAGGTGAACATTTCACAATCATAGACCAAACTGGTAAATGGTTTGAAATTGATTACAATGGTATTAGTGGATATGTATTTTGGAAATACGTGTCATTTACTGAGACCGACATATCTCAAGAAGAAGATTCAAACATTATTGGTAATTCTATTATTCAATACACTTCTAGTGATAATAGAGATACCAACATTAGTATCGCTTGTAATACTATTAATGATATAATTCTTGAGCCTGGAGAGCAATTTCGCTGGAGTGATATTGTTGGTCAAACAACCTCAGACAAAGGATATTTATCCGCACCTGTTATTGTTAATAGGCAAAGTGTTAGTGGTTTAGGCGGTGGTGTATGTCAAGTTAGTACAACAATTTACAACGCTTTGTTAGATACATCTATTGTACCTGACGAAATACACAAGCACAGCATTGGCTCTTCTTATGCAGTCAATGATGCAACTGTAGCATATGGAGCTAAGGATTTTGCTTTCACAAATTCTTATGACTTTCCTATACAGATTGAAGCTTATAGTTATAAAGCCGTTGTAATAGTAAGCATTTACAAACTTGAAGAACAGTGACATATAATATTTAGTTAAAAAGAATCCAGAAATTTTCTAGATTCTTTTCTTTTTATCTAATTAAAAATGTTTTCCTTTTCTATTGTTTCTTTTGTCGTCATCATCATAATAATCATCATCATTACTATCATTATCTTCTTCAAAACTTTCTTCATTGTTTTGATCATAATTTAATTCTTCATCTTCTTCATTATTTTGATTTAAATTTTTTCTTTGTTCATATTCTTTCATAAAAGGATTTATTACATTTTCTTCAGTATTTTCTTTTTTATATGGTTTATATCTAGGTTCAAAATCATATGGTCTTTCTGGTAATTCTTCTGGAAATCCTTCAAAAATTTCATTGTCATCATCTTCTTCATCATATAATTCTTCTTCTTTTCTATTTCTTACTATAAATATTATTACTATAGCTAATATAATTGCTGCAATTAAACTTATTCCACCGTATAAATATAATTTAGAATTATCATTTGTTTTAGTTACTGCTGTAATTGTTTCAACTGTATTATTATTTTCTTCTTCTATTATATTTAATTTTATTTGATATGTAACTGTTTCTTTACCATCTTCTGATTTTACTATAATAGTGATTAGTTTTTCATCATCTTCCAAAGATTTTATTGTTTCTACATCAGCTTTTTCGTCTGTTGCAACTGGTTCTATAATTAAGTTTTCTAAATCTTCTATATCAATTTGATAATCATATACATCTGTTTTAAATTTATCAGATATATCTGTACCTTTAATATTTAAAGATTTTAGTCCTAATGTTGTTTTCTCTAATCTAGTTACTTTAATTTCATATATTTTTATTGTTCCATCTGGCGCACTGACAGATATTGCAACTACATTATCTCCTTCTTTTAAGTCTTTGTTACCTTTAATATCTACTGTTGCTTTTTCATCTTCTGTAGTTGCTGTAATTTTTAATTCAGTTGTATCATTATTTACATTCATTGTATAATTTGTTACATTTGCACTAAATGAAGGTAATATTTCATGACCATCTACTGTTAATGTTTTTAAGTTTGCATTGTTTGTTGTTTCTTCTGGTTTTGTTTGTGTTAATAAATTACTTGCTACATATTTTGTTGAACCATTATAACTTACTCTATACCAAACATATCCATTTACTTTATCTGTAGATGTTCCTGTTACTGTTAATTCTGTATCTTTATCGATTTTTGTTGCACTACTACTAGTAGACCAAGTAGAACGTAAATTTATTGCTCCTGTTGAGTACATTGTTTTGTTTGCACTTGTAAATGTTGGCTCTGTTGGAGCTGTTGGTGTAGTTGGTGTAGTTGGTGTAATTGGATCTGTTGGTGGTGGTGTTACTACTGGCTCTGTAACTGTTACTGTAACACTTTTATTTATTGGTGTTGTAGCTCCATTTTCATCTGTTATATCTCCAGATAATGTTATAGTATATGTACCACTTGCAGATGTATCTACTGGAAAAGTCTTTGTTGTTGTTACTTCTGATAAATCTGAAGTTTGTGATGCATAGCTTGCTCCTGTAATTTTATCTCCACTTACTGCTAAATTCCATGCAGCTGCTGTAAAACTAAGATTAATACTTGCACTTTGTCCTTTTTCTACACTAGTTGAACTAGCTGATAAACTAGTACTTGCTGCATATACATTTGTTCCCCCTATAATAATTATAAGAGTTAAAATTAATAAAAATACTATTTGTTTAGTTTTCATCTGTAAAATCTCCTTTTCTAAATATGAAATTCAGTTTTCTTTAATAAATATTTTTGTATATAAAATAAGTCTCCTGAGTTAATATTATTATCTCCATTTACGTCACATGCCTTTTTTGTACAATCATTAAATTCAATCTTTTTCAATAAATACTTTTGTGTATAAAATAAATCACCTGAATTTATATTTCCATCTCCATTTACATCACCTAATTTAGATGCTGTATATGTTTTAGAATTTATTGTTATAGTATATCCTGTACCAATATTTCCTGTTTTAACTACTGTTCCTTTTGAATCTTTTACTACAACTGTTTTTCCTGAGTTTTTTTGTTCAATAACTTCTACAGTTGTTGCTGGTTCACAAATTAATTTTGTATCTTGTACTTTAAAATCACTATTTGCTGGAACAACTACATCTGTACCTTTATTTGGTTCTGTATCATTTTTAATTTCCTCTACATATTGTTCTGTGGCTGTTCCTCTTGCAATATAACCTTCAATACCAGTTGCTGTTACTACTTTATCCCAAGTATAACCATTAACACTTGAAACTGATGCTTGTGTTCTTGTTAAGATTTCATTTTTTGATACATATGTAAGTATTTTTTTATCTATTCCTGCTTCTTCTCTTATTTTAAGTCCAGAATTACAAATTACTTTAATTAATTGTGTTTTTTCATCTGTTTCTGTTGTTGTTTCTCCTGCTAATGATATATAGTCTTGTACAATATATCCTTGTCTTCCATCTGCTAATTTAACTCTATCCCAAACATATGCATTTAATGTATATTGTCCTTTTTGTATTCTTGTTAATGCTTGACCTTTTACTAATGTTGTTATTATTGTTGTTTCATTTAATCCTGGGCCATTTCTTAGATTAACTGTTGTATTTGCTATTACTGTTTCTTCACAATTTTTAACATCTGTTGTTTCTACTAAATAAGTTCTAGCAATATAACCAACTGTTCCATTTGGTAAGATTACCTTATCCCAATAATATCCACTATTCATTGTGGCTGCTATTTCAATTCTAAGAAGTGTATCTCCTGTATTTACTGTTGCTACTTTTGATGTTGTAGTTCCTGTTCCTGCTCTTACTGATACTCCTGTTCCTTTAACTTTTACATTTTGTGTTACTATTGAAGCGTCTATTGGTTCTTGACATGCAGTTTGTGGCATATTTTCGTATACTGGTATTATAAATTCTATAGAACTATTTAATAGTCCTAATTGATTATATGCATTTTTTACTTCAGCACCTTCTGATACAGATGCTGATACATTTTGCATATATTGAAAATAATATAATGTTCCATCTGAATTATCTACATCAAATTTTTGTAAATATAAAGTATCTTGTCCATCATTGATATAATTTTTTGCTAATACTTTTGAACCTTGTATTATTGATATTTCTGGATCTGTCCAAGAGCTATTTTTTGCATGTTGTAATCCATTTACTATAACTTCTCTATCTGTTGAACCAGAAGCTTTAATATTTAAGAAGTTATAATATCCTACATAACCTGTATATGTTCCTGTTGCTGTACTTCCAGGTGTAGTTCCAGCTCCTTGTTCTTGTCTTATTCTAGATGCTAAGTGATATGGGCTTATTCCTGCTTGTTTTGCTGCTTCCATAATAATTTGTGCATATGATTTATCTAATGTTGCTTTTGTTCCATCAGTTTTTGTATATGTTACTTTATCTCCTTGCATATATTTTATGCTAGATATAATCTTTTTAACACCTTCTACATTTTGTATTTCTTCATTATATGATAAATTTTCAAATTCAAATATGTATGTGTCGTTTAACCAATTTCTTGGGTCCATATAATATGAAACTGCTGCTTCAGAAGCACATCTCCATGAACTTCCTCCTCTTGGTGTTTCTCCACATACTGAACATTTCCAAGCATTCGATCTACTAGATGGTACTACATTTCTTCCATGACACGCTGTAGTTTCATTTTTTATCACTTGACTCCAATCTAGTCCTGTATAAAAAATTGTAAATTTCCAATTTGGATGATCTTTTTTTAATTTATCTATTAATTCTTTATATCCTGGGTATTTATTAATTTCTGTAGAATAACCTTGTCTTACTTGTGCTCCGAATACAATATTTTTATTTAATACATTAAAAAACGCATAAAAAACTATAGTTAGTATTATTAGATATGTTACTAACTTTATAAATCTACTTTGTTTAATTGTTATTGCTTCGTTGCTTTTCAATTTTTCCTCCTTAGAGTATTTGTATCTTACGCATTTTTTTCATTATTCGACATTTGAATTATATCATTAGTAAAAAAAACCGTCAATAAAAAACATTAAACTTATAAAAATGTAATATTTTAGTAATATTTTGACCATTTTTGTAACAAAAAAAGATATTACAAATTTATATTATTTTGTAATATCTTTTTACTATCTTAAATTATTTTAATTCTTTTTTATTTCTTTCTTCTAATTCATTTGGTTGTGAAGCTGTAATGCAATTTTCAGGATTTTTAAAACTTAAGTACCAATTTACTCCATTTCTGTTTTTATCTACTTCTTCTTTTCTTTTTTCTAATTCAGCAAATGTTTTTGGTAGTGGTATTATAATTGGTTCACAGGGTACCCAATTTGCTGGCGTAGCACCTTTGCTATTTTCTGCTGTTTGTAAAGCTTCTATTGTTCTTATTATTTCTGGTATACATCTACCTACATTTAAAGGATATACTAATACAACTTTTACTATTCCTTTATCATCTATTATAAATACATTTCTTACTGCTTCTGTTGTAGAAACATCATTTGATATCATTCCATATTTTCTAGCAATTGCTCCATTTCTATCTGCTATTATCGGAAAAGGTATTCTAACACCTGTTTTACAATATATATCATATACCCAGGCTAAATGAGAGCTATTACTATCAACACTTAAACCTATTAAACAAGTATTTAATTTTTCAAAATATGTATTTGCTTTTGAAAATGCAATCATTTCTGTAGTGCATACGGGTGTAAAATCACCGTGGATGTGAGAATAAAACTATCCATTTTCCTTTGTATTGGTTTAAATTTATTTTTCCCATTGTTGTATCAGCTTCGAAGTCTGGAGCATGCATTCCAATTTTTACTGTTCCATTCATCATTATTTCATAATCCATAAAAAATAAAACTCCCTTCATTTTTTATATATTATGAAAGAAGTTTTATAATTGTTACTTTTATCTATATCCTGTTTTCTTTATTATGTTATTACTAATTCTTTTTACATTTTCTGAAGGTTCATATGCTTCATCTGGGAATAATTCATTGTGTAATTTTATTACATTGCTCTCTAATGTTACTGGTGCCCCATACCATGTTGGTGTTGTATATGCTCTTACTTCATATGGCCATCCTATACTTGTATCTATTTTATAAGAAGCAACTTGTGGTAATAAGGCTAATATTTCTGAACTTTGAATATTTGTACGTACATGAGGTAAAACTGTATCTACTAAATTATTTAATTCTGATATATTTAATCCTTTAACTTTATTAAATACTGCTGTTAATACATCTCTCATACGTTCTGTTCTTTTATAATCTGTATCTATTTTTCTAATTCTTCCATATGCTAATGCTTGAGAACCATTCAAATTATATGTTCCTGCTGATGAAATATCTGGTATACTTTTTGCTTCAGCATCTGTAACTGTTATTTTAACTCCTCCTACTGCATCTACTACTGTTTTTACTGTGTCAAAATTAATTGTTACATATTCTGTTATATTTAAATCTAAGTTTGTATTTAATGAGCTTAATGTAAGTTTTGCTCCACCATAAGCATATGCATGTGTTATTTTATCTAATGATCTATTTGTTAATTCTAAATATGTATCTCTATATACAGAAGCAAGTTTTACATCTTTAGTTGCTTGGTTAATACTTACTATCATTATACAATCACTTCTAGTACCATCAAATGTATCTGTTCTTGCATCTAATCCTAATAATGCAATATTTCTATATCCAGTTAATTGTTCTTCTACACCTGTATTTACTTCTATTTGATCTGCTGGTAAATCTTCATATTCTATTTTTTGTAATTTATCATTTATAAAAAAGTAAGTCCCTGCAACTATTCCACCTATTAATATTACTAATATTAATAGAATAATTCCTATTACTTTTAGAACTTTTCCTTTTTTCTTAGTTTCTCCATTATTACTATTTTCTTTTTGCATTTTATATTACTCCTTTCAAATACAATAAAAGTGTTAAAATATTGTCTTTAAACATTTTAACACTTTTTTTTACATTTGTCTATTTATAAATATTTTTTTTGATTTTTTTCTAAACTTTTTTCCAGAACCAATCTAAACTATTATCAATTGTTTTGATTTTTCTTTCTTTTGCTTCTACATCATCCATCCATAGATATGCTATGAAAGATAGGAATACGAATATAAAGTCTACTGCAATACAATTTGCTATAGTTTTTAATAATTCTTCTGTTGCATTTTGTACCATAACATATTCGATACAATGTCCTGCTATAATTGTTAAGAAAGTTAACAATAAAATACAAGTAACATTACTCCTTTTAATTTCTTTTGCTAAAAATACTACTAATATAAATAATATTAAAGCGATTAATACATTGATTGGGTTTGATAAATCAATTATTGGCATTTTTATTTCCTCCTCATTTTCTTTTGTTTTTTTTATTTTATCTTTTTTTATTGTTTTTTTCAATACTTTTTAAAAAATTTTAATACTTTTTAAGAAAATATTTTTTGAAAAAAACCTTGCTTTATTGGAATTGGTGAATCTACATCTATTTCTTCATCTTTTAACACCATTCTAGCATTATAATCCATTAGATCTTCTATTTTTTCTTTTGATACTATTTTATCTAATTCTTTTTTTACTTCATTCATTTCTCTATATATTTGTCCATTTTTATGTACGTCTGTTCCTAGAAAATGAATAAAATTGTTTTTTATTAATAATTTTACTGTTTTTTCACATTCTTTTCCGTATTGTCCTAATATGCTTCCATAGTTTGATTGAAATAATACTCCTATTTCTAAAAGTTCTAATAATTTATTAGGATCTTTTTGTATATAAGAATATCTTTCAGGATGAGCTATTATTGGTTTTTTACCCGCTCTTTTTAAATTATATACTACTTCTAATAAATTTGCTGGTTCATTATTCATTGGTAATTCAAATAATACATATTTACTATTATTTATAGTAGTTGCAATATTATCTTCTAATAAATCTACTATCGAATTAGTAATATAAATTTCATTTGCTTGATATAACATTATATCAATATTTTCTTCTTTACATCTTTCTTCTAACTCATCTATTCTATCACTTATCTCATTACATGGATATTCATAATAATCTTCCATATAATGAGGTGTTAATATTATTGCATTAAATCCTGCTTTTTTTGCTTCTTTCAATAATCTTACTGAATTTTCAATACTATCTGAACCATCATCTACTTCTGGAACTATATGAGAGTGAAAGTCTATCATTCGTTATCTCCTTTTTTTAGTTTTTCTTTCTCTTCATCTATATACTTGCTCATCTGTTTTAACATATATTCTGATTCTTCTGCTTTACTTTGAGTTCTTTGTGCTGGTTGTACTTTATTTTGTCTTATTGCATTACTTGATTTTTCTTTTAATTTTTCTCTTTTTATTTTTCCTTGTATTTCATCTTGTATTTCATCTTGTTTTTTTGATTTTGGATTTTTTGCTTTTAAAGTAGAATTTCCATAATAATATGTTGCATAATATTGTTTTTGTGAAACAGGTACTTTATTAATTACAACACCTGCAATTTTTCCACCTACATTTTCAATATCTCTTTTTACTTTTTCCAAATCATCCATTTTTGTTGTTTTATATGCAGATACTATTAATGTAGTATCAACATATCTTGAAATAATAACAGCATCTGTTACAAGAGAACTTGGAGTTCCATCAAATATAACTAAATCACATACTTGTTTTAATTGTTCTACAGCATCTGCCATTTGTTCTGATACAAGTAATTCAGAAGGGTTTGGTGGAATATTTCCAGCTGTAATAAGATATAAGTTTTCTACATCAGTTTCTTTAATATAAGATAATATATTTGGATTACTATCATCTCCATCAGAATTTATTCCTGATAAAAAGTTTGAAAGTCCTGGTGTTGGTGGTACTTCAAATATAGAAAATTGTCTTCCTTTTCTCATATCACAATCTACTAATATTACTTTTTTTCCTGCTTGTGCAAATGCAACTGCTAAGTTTGAAGATACCCAACTTTTTCCTTCACTTGGTGATGTTGATGTAATAAGTAATGAATGTAATCCTCTTTTTGTATTAGCAAATTGTACATTAGTTCTAAGAGTTCTAAAAATTTCAGATATAGGAGATTTTGGATCTCTATATGTTACAATCTCTTTTTTCATTATTTTCTACCGCCCTTTCCTGCTTTTGTTAATTCGTCGAAATTATTAACTGGAATATTAACTAAAACTGTTAATCCTAGTTTCTTTTCTACATCCTCTTTTGTTTTTACTGTAGTATCAAGCATATTTGCAA
>JAAZCX010000016.1 GCA_012513065.1 Clostridiaceae bacterium
TAGTAGAAAAAGTAATTAAAAACTATGTTAGTATTTTAAAACAATATGAACAAGTAGATGGAAACACTACTTTCTTAAATGCAGAAAAAGGTATTACTTTTGAAATCTATTATCCAAATGGTAATAAATATGGAGAAATCACAACAGATAAAAATGGTTATGCTTCATTGAATTTACCTTATGGTGTATGGAAGTTCCATCAAGTAAATACAACAACTGGATATGAAAAGATTTATGATTTCTATATCACAGTAAATGAAACAAGCGAAAAAGAACAATATTACAATATTTTAAATAATACACTATATGCTTATCTTCAAGTAATCAAAGTTGATAGCGAAACTGGAAAGACTATTGCTATTGCAAATACAACTTTCAAGATTTTTAATACTGATACAAATCAATATGTTTCTCAATATGTTGGTGGAAAAGTTTATAGTGAGTTCAAAACAGATGAAAATGGCAAAATGATAACTTACTTAAAACTACCTGCTGGAAATTATAAATTGATTGAGGTATCTGCTCCTAATGGTTATTTAAAAGACAAAGATGGCTTAAAATTCACAATAGGAAATGATACCCATTATTCATATACAACTTATGGTGCTTTTATAACAGTAACTTATAAAAACACACCAATAAAAGGTCAACTTGAAATTAAGAAAACAGGAGAAAATTTAGTAATTAAAGATGGTAAATACACTTACAAAGATAAAAAATTAAGTGGCGTAACATTTGAAATCTATGCAGAAGAAGATATTAAATCTGCTGATGGAAATCATCTTTATTATGAAAAAGGTACAAAAGTAGATACTATTACAACAGACAAAAATGGTTATGCAATTTCTAAAAAATTACCTCTTGGAAAATACTATTTAATTGAAGTAAAAACACAAGATGAATATGTATTAGATAGTAATAAACACTATTTTGAATTAAAAGAAGTAAATGATGAAACACCAATAGTTTTTGAATCATACAGTAATTTAAACTACTTAAAGAAAGGTACTTTGGAATTTACTAAAAAGGATCTTGTAAATGGAGATGTTATTCCAAACACAATCGTTGAAATCTATAATGAAAATAATGAACTAATCTTTACTGGTAAAACTGACAAAGATGGTAAAGTAATTATTACAGATTTAAAAGTTGGAAAATACTATATCATTGAGAAAGAGGCTGCAACAGGTTATACAATTACAGATGAAAAAATCTATTTTGAATTAAAAGAAAATGGAGAAATTACAAAGGCTGAAATGAAAGATAAACCTATTACTGGAACTCTTGAATTTACAAAGACTGATGTATCAACAGGAGAACCATTACCTAACACACTAATTGAAATCTATAACGAAAAAGATGAACTTATTTTTAGTGGTAGAACAGACGAAAGTGGTAAAATTACTATTCCAGAAATTAGATATGGAAAATACTATATTTTGGAGAAAGAAGCCCCAGAGGGTTACACTTTAAATCCTGAAAGAATGTATTTTGAAATTTTAGAAGATGGAAAAGTAGTTAAGGCAACAATGACTGATGAAAAAGTAGTAATTGAAGTTCCTAGTACAGGAATTACTGATACTCATATTATTGAAATTGCCGGAGCATTACTAACTCTTGGAGGAATAGGAGTAATTGTCTATGTTAAAAAGAAAAAACAAAAATAAAGATAGAAAGGTTAGTAAGAGTCAACTTATAATAGTTGGCTCTTTACTAATTATTGTTGGAATTGGAATAGTTGGAGGTAAATATCTATACAATTATTTTCAAAATCAAAATGAAGAAAATTTAATAGATACTTTTTATGAAGAACAAAAAGAAATAACTGATGAAACAACACCAACCGAAGAAAAAGAGCAAGAAGAACAACAAAAGCCAACTACAAATCAAACTAAAAAAGTTGATTATATTGCAGTTATTAAAATACCAAAGATAGGACTGGAAAAAGGTCTAGCAAGTAAGGGTAGTTATTATAACAATGTTAATCGAAATATTTTAATACTTAATGAATCTGATATGCCAGATAAAGAAAACGGAAATGTTATACTAGCAGGACATTCTGGTAGTGGTAGAACAGCATTTTTTAGGAACTTATATAAATTGGAAACAGATGATGAGGTTAGTATTTTTTATGGAGGTAGTGAATACAAATACAAAGTTGTTAATCAATACGATATAGAAAAAACAGGAACTGCTAACATTGTTAGAAATGCTGAAAAAAGCACTCTAACTTTAATAACTTGCAGACACAACACTAATAAGCAAATTATCTATATTTGTGAGTTAGTAGAAAAGGTTTAGGAGGATTAAATTGGAAGAAAAATATAATTTAAACAATATATCAAAAGCATTTGAAAAACTATTTAATGCTGGATTTAATACAAGCAAAAAAATAGCAACATTAGATATAAAAGAGGTAAGAAAGATTCCTAATTTAACAATGTCAGATTTTTATATTATTTCTGACTTATGGGAATTAGTAAAAAAGAACAATAATAAAACTTCCCAATTATTTATAGAATTTTTAAGTGGTTATAAAGAGAAAGGAAATGATAGCAAATGAAAAAGTTTGAAATTGATGTTGATATAAATGGAACTATTACTTTTGAGGTTGAAGCCAAAAACAAAAAAGAGGCACAAGCAAAAGTAGATGATATTTTAAGCAACACTTCTGTAAAAGAAGCAATAAAATCATACAGAAATAACATTGTTTTAAATGAAAAAGTAAAACAAGACAAAGATAGAGAAAGATAGGAGGAATTATAATGGCATATTCAAAAAGAATACCACCAATTAAAATTAAATTAAATGTAGATGAATATAATAAACTACTAGAAATATTAGAAAATATGATTGATTCTGATAATGAAAATTATTCAAATAAATCATCAAAAATGAAAGATAAACTGTTAAGATATAGTGTTCCAATAACAGAAGAAGATGGAACTACAATAGTTGATATGAGATTTTATAATAACGAGATTGTAGATTTATTTATGATTTTGTTTTATGAGATAGGTAATATTCCTATCAATACTAATTATTATGAAGTCTTATTAAGTGTAAGGGAGAAAATTAAAAAGAGCAAAATGTCAGAAGAATAATAGTCTAATTTAGAACAGGAGGTGCAATATGGCGAGTAAATTAAGACTAATAACAGACCTATATGGAGAAACCTTAACACAGATAAGCAAAAATCCGGATGACTGGATGTCATTCTTGGAATGTGCAGCAATGAACTACAAATACCCTTTCAATGATCAAGTTTTAATTTATGCACAAAGACCAGAAGCAGTAGCGTGTGCGAAGATAGAGGCTTGGAATAAGCAAGTTGGTAGGTGGGTTAATCGTGGTGCAAAAGGAATAGCACTTCTTTCAGAAGATAATGGCTATACTAATTTACGATATGTATTTGACATTGCAGATACTAATAGTAAGTTCGGAAAAAGTTTTAGATTATGGTCAGTTCCAAAACCTTATGAAGTAGATATTATTGAATCATTAGAAAACAAATATGGAGAACTTGAAGATAAAAGTTCTCTTGGACTTGCAATTAAGTCTGTATCAAAGATACTTGTTGAAGATAATATGCAAGATTATTTGGAAGATTTAAAGTTTTATAGAGAAAATAGTTCTCTTGAACCAATGACTGATGAAGCAGTTCAGTTATTGTTTCAAAATGCACTAGAAAATAGTATTGCATTTTCAATGATTAAAAGGTGTGGATTAAATCCGAATGATTATTTCACTAACGAAGATTTTACACCAATATTAGCATTTGATAGTTATGAAACTATAACTAGATTAGGTGTAGCCACTAGCGAAATATCTGAAATGGGTATTCGTGAAATTTATAATACTATTAAAAAGTTACGAATAAATGAAATAAATAAAATTCGCACATTTGATATAGATAAAGATTTATCTTATGATGTAAGTGAAAGCAGAGAAACTGTTGAAAGGAGGAATAATGATGAGTATAACTTACACACGCAAAGGGGATTACGAGATACCAGACCTAGCGATACCAGAGAACAAGATTCAAGTGGAGGGCAAATACGCAATGATGAGGCTAAGGTACTTGAAAGAGAACAAGAAATCTCTATATACAACTCTATTAATGAGCAATCAACTTCCAGAACACTTGATGAATATTCAAGAAGTAGCAATGGAGAGAGTAGAACAGATAGTATCAGAAATGAAAGCCAAAGAGAAGATAACAGAACAAATGAAACAACAAGACCCTATGAAATGGATAGGCTTAATGAACAACTTGAAGACATCAGCAGAGGAGATAGTAGCGAACGAATTGATTTACGCTTAAATAATTATGATCCAAGTCAAAGTAAAACACATTATGTTGTAGTTGATGAAAAGATAAATCAGATATTAAGTACAACTCCTCATTTAAGAAAATCAAATAAGGAAATAAAAGACTTTATACAAAATGAAAAAGATGTTACAAAAAGAGCAGAGTATCTCAAAGGAATATTTAACAAAGATTATACCGGTGTTATAGTTGATGACCAAATGTATGGTTATAAAACTTTTGACAACGGTATTTTATTTTGGAAAGGAAATTTCTTATCAAGAGATACAGAAAGTTTTGTAAGTTGGGAAGATTTAACTTATCACTATGACGCAATGATTTTATTAAATCAGTTAAATGATAGAATAGAACCATTGCCAAGTGTAACAGACCAATTAAGTTTTATTGATGAAAATAGTGAAAAATCAGTATCTGATTTAGAATTTACACAGGAGTTTGTTGATAGATATTTAACAGAACAACACCGTGATACAAAGTTTAGTATTTACGAACAATTTAGTAAAAGTTTATCAACAGAGAATAATATAAATTATCTTAAAAACTTATACGGAATAAGTGGTGCTACTTCTACAATAAAAGGAGCAGGAATTGGAGTTAATACTGATTATAAAGGTGTAAGGTTTAATAGAGGTTATTTTGACGCTAGTGCCAAAGAACAATTATTCAAGTGGAATTATATTGAAAAAAGAATAAAAACTCTTATTCACGAAGATAGATACCTTAATTCAAAAGAATTAGAAGAATATCCGAAGTGGCTTGATGAAAAAGACCAAGAAAGAGAATTTATTGAGGCAAGTAATAATCTAGCAGAAAAAATAATTGAAGAACCGACCGAAGAAAAATATGAATATCAATATCATTTAGGAGATAGAGTTTATATTGGAGCAGATGAATATGAAATATTAAGTATTGGAATTAGTAATGTCGTATTATATGATTTTAGATATCCTTTATTTAATCGTGAAATGTCCAAAGAAGAATTTGATAGGAAAGTACAAGAAAATCCTGCAAATGATCATCTTAAAGTTAAAGTAAGTGATATTAAAGATAATATAAATGAAGAACCAAGCAATATAGAGGTAAATGTAAAAGAAGAAATATCACTTCCTATTGAAGAAGAACCAGAAGTTCAAGAAGAAAATATTGTTCCAGTATTTGAAAAGAAGAAAAGTAATAAAATAAGAAGTTTTGATATTCACCCAGAAATACCTATTTCTGATAGAAATCAATTTAAAATTACAAATGATAACTTAGGTGAGGGTAGTCCAAGAGAAAAATTTAATAATAATGTTGAAGCAATAAGAGTGTTAAAAAAATGTGAAGAAGAAAATAGATTTGCAACTCCACAAGAACAAGAGATATTGTCGAAATATGTCGGCTGGGGTGGACTTCCACAAGCCTTTGATGAAAAAGATTCTTCTTGGAGTAATGAATATAGTATATTAAAGAATTTACTTGATGAAAAAGAGTATTCACAAGCACGAGAATCTACTTTAACAGCCTTTTATACACCACCAGTAGTAATTAGGTCAATGTATAAAGCATTAGAGAATATGGGGCTTAAAACAGGTAATATATTAGAGCCATCTTGTGGTGTTGGTAACTTTATAGGTATGTTACCAGATTCATTAGAAGATTGTAAGTTATATGGTGTAGAACTTGATTCCATAAGTGGTAGAATTGCAAGACAACTTTATCAAAAATCAACTGTTGCAGTACAGGGTTATGAAGATACTAATCTTCCTAACTCTTTTTTTGATGTAGCAGTTGGCAATGTGCCATTTGGAGATTTCAAGGTATTAGATAAGAAATACGATAAGCATAAGTTTTTAATTCACGATTACTTTTTTGCAAAGACACTTGATAAGGTTAGACCTGGTGGTGTTATTGCATTTATAACAAGCAAAGGTACACTAGATAAAGAAAATCCAAGTGTTAGAAAATATATTGCTCAAAGAGCAGATTTATTAGGTGCTATTAGACTACCTAATAACACATTTAAAGCAAATGCAGGTACCGAAGTCACATCAGACATTATTTTCTTACAAAAAAGAGATTCAATAACTGATATTGAACCAGACTGGGTATATCTTGGAGAAAATGATGATGGTATAAAAATGAATCAGTATTTTATTGATAATCCAGAAATGATACTAGGAAATATGGAAATGATTTCAACTAGGTTTGGCTATGATTCTGCTTGTATCTCTGATAGCGAAAAGTTAGAAGATAAGTTAGAAAGAGCAATTTCAAATATACACGCCGAAGTAAAAGAGTATGAACTAGATGATATAGGAGAAGAAGATAATTCCATTGAAGCAGATTTAACGGTAAGAAACTTCTCATACACTTTAATAGATGACAAAATATATTTTAGAGAAAATAGTAGAATGTACCCACAAGAATTAGCAATGACTACTGAAAATAGAGTTAAAGGTTTAATTGAAATAAGGGACTGCGTTAGAACTCTTTTAGAATATCAAACGGAAGATTATCCAGATGAAGATATAAAGAGAGAACAAGTGAAATTAAATCAATTATATGATAGGTTTACGAAGAAATATGGACTAATAAATAGTAGAGGAAATAACTCTGCTTTTTCAAATGATTCAAGTTATTATCTATTATGTTCTCTTGAAATTTTAGATGAGAATGGAAATCTTGCAAGAAAAGCAGATATGTTCACAAAAAGAACTATCAAGCCTAAAACAGA
>JAAZCX010000002.1 GCA_012513065.1 Clostridiaceae bacterium
AGTTCGTAACCTGTACTAGATTCGCTCCAATAATTAAAAAATATTAAAACTAACAGTTATGTTAGTTTTTTTTAAAACAACTACTTGACAACACATAGTAGCTATTGTATAATATAACTACTTAGCAATGCATAGTAGTATAGGAGGTGCATATGGACGATTCACAACTATTAAGAGGAATATTAGAAGGATGTATATTAAGTATAATTTCTAAAAAAGAAACATATGGATATGAAATACTAATTACATTATCAAATAATAATTTTGAAAATTTATTAGAAGGTACATTATATCCAGTTCTTACAAGATTAAATAATAAAGGGTATATTGCATGTACTAAAAAAGAATCAGCAGTAGGACCAATAAGAAAGTATTATTCAATAACTGATCTTGGTAAAGAAAAATTAGAACAATTTAAAAAAGAATATAAAAGAATAACAGATAATGCAAATAAAATTTTAATATATGGGGAGGAAAATGATGAGAAATAATTATGTGTTTCATATTGATAAATTAAATGGAGAATATAAAAATAAATTTGAACAAGTAGATGCTTATTGTAATATATTATTAGAAGATATAGATTCAAATACAAGTGATGAAGTTATGTCTAATATATTAGATACATTTATAAGTGCTCAAAACGATAATATGCCAATAGAAAGAATAATAGGTAATGATATAACTAAATTTTGTGAGGAAGCTTGTAAATTACCTACAAAATATAAATTTAAGCATATGTTTGAAATGTTTAAAAATTGGTCTTGGATATTATTAGTATTTGGAATATTAGAATGTATTCTAGAAATAAGAGATAAAAATTTCTTTGATATAAAAACAAATATAGGTAATTTCATTATATCAATTACTGTATGTTTATTGTTATTTGAAATATATACCATTATTAATAAGATAAACGTAAAAAGAGATATTAAAAATAATAAAATAAGTAAAAAAACAAAAATAGTATCAATAATTCTTATAACAGTTTGCATTATTACTGGAACATTAACAGGTACTTTAGTAGAAATATTAATACCAAATTGGATTATATTATTACTTTCTTTAATAGTAATTATTTCATATAAAATATGCTATAGAAAAGAAATAAAAGAAATTAAATTAGAAAAGAAATTAAAAAATGAAGAAGTAAGTTTTTCGGATTTAGTAACTGAAGAAGGCATTAAACAAATAAAAGAAAAGTATAATAAAATAAATGAAAAAAATAAGAAAAAAGGAAAAGAAGAAATTACAGAAGAACAATATTTAGATAAGCAAATTAAAAGAAGTAATAAAGCATTAAAAATAGCAAAAATTTATTTATTCGCACCAATAATAGCTTCTATTTTATTTACTATTCCTGTAAGTTTTGAATCTACAGTATTTGATAGTATATTATACTTTGTAAGTATATTTGCTATAGAAAGTTTAATATTTATCCCATTATCAAGAACTATTGGAAAAACAAATAGTAAATTATTAGAAAAATATAAATATTTTAAAGAAAATAATATAAAATTAGAAGATTGGAAATAAATTTAGTATTGAACAATTATGTAAATTATGATATAATACAAGAACAAAAAGCTTGTATTATATTTTTTTACTAAATAGTAAGAGAAAAAATCTCTAACTTTTTTGTTTTATACATGATAAAAACTAACATCAACAATAGTTAAGGAGGAAAATATGAGAGAAAAAATCATCTTAAGTGAAAAAGCAAAAATAAAACGGAATATATGTGTAGAAAGAATAGAAAGTGGTTTTATTATTCATGAACATGAAAAAATCGGATGTAATACTTATTTGTTAGAAGGTAAGTATACATATGATGAAGTTGTAAAGTTAAACAATTTAACAACTTTTTATGCAGGTTTTGGATATTGCCATAAATTAGGACCAATTGCTTTTATAGGAATTCCTAATTTAGAATATGCTCAAAAGAGTGGTTGTTTCCAGTATGAAGTAAAACAATATGGAATACCATTTGATTCAACTGAATATTACTTCAATGCATATAATGAAGAAAAAGCAAAAGAAATCCAAGATTATACGGTATATGGCTTTAATGGAATTGAAACTATTTCAAAAGTAGCTGCTATATCTAAGTTGAATTATATATTAGATTCTAGATATAAAGCTAAAAGGTTAAGCTAGCCCAAAGTATTTGATATGGATTGCAAGTTACAAAGAAAGTACACCTATAATGAAGCTAGAACACTTGCTTTATCAAACATGGATAAAAAGTACAGTTTTTCTACTGATGAGTATCCAATTGTTTTTGCTACTATTGAAAATAACTATTATATAGGAATTATTAATATATTTCCTTCTGAAACAGAACTGGCTTTAGGTTTTAAAGATGTATGGGAATACGGATTTGTAGAACCTAAAATTCAAAATATCAAATTTCTTTCAGATAAAGAAGCAAAGCAAATTAAAGAATTTGATTTATATATTTATGAATATGCTTGTCCTGAAAATAGTGAGGAACAATATTATATTGAAAAATATGATAGAACTCTTGACTCAAGATTTAAATTCCAATTACCAAATGGAATAGATTATCGATTAATTTAAAAAGTGGTTATTGTAAATTAATAAAACAGGTTTGTACATTGTACAGCCTGTTTTTCTTTTTTATAAATTATTATTTAAAATATCTGATATAAAATTAGAAACTGAATTATATTCTTTTATAGAAAAATGCTTTAATTCTTTTACAGATTCTAACATACAACAACCATTATAATCTTTTATCATTTTAATATCACTATAACCATCACCAATTGTATAAACATTACTTTTATCAAGGTGTAAATCATCTATTAACAACTGAATAGCTGAAGATTTATTTATTTTGTTTGTGATAATTTCTATTGAATATGGTGAGATTAAATATGAATTAATATCTTTTGAATAAGTACTATTAATTTTATTATTTGTTTCTGATGCAATATTAGTATCTTCGAATCTTAAATAAACTTTAGTTAAATCTGTACAGTTAATGTCAACTCTACTATCTAATTTACTACAACAGAAAAATTTAATAGATTTTTCAATATTTAAATCTTTTTCAAGATTTTTAACAATAGTAGTATTAATAGAAAAATTAAACAAAATATTATCATTATTATCTAAGATTGTTGCACCATGATTTAAAATAACGTAATCATATTTAATATTATATAAATTAACTTTCTTTTTAAAATCGTAGAAACTTCGACCTGTTGCAACAATAAATAGGTTACCGGCATTTCTGAAATTTTCTATTTCTTTTATATTTTTTTCTATATCATTATCATTTAAATAAAAAGTCCTATCATAATCACTAACAAGTATTTTTTTATTGTTATTTAACATATATATTACAGCTCCTTTTATTAGTTTATTTATATAATATTTATATAATACGGTTTAAATTTTAATTATTATAACATACAAAAATAAAAATACATATTCTTTTCATTAAATATAGCCATTTTTATGGAAATAATGGAAAAAATGTGATATAATAATAGAGATTACATAAACTAAAGAAATAAGGAGAAAATAATGGGATTTTTTGATAAATTGAAATTAGGATTAAATAAAAGTAAAACATCATTTGATGAAAAAATAAACTCGGTATTTAGTGGATTTAGAAAAGTTGATGAAGAATTATTAGAAGAATTAGAAGAAGTATTAATAATGTCAGACGTAGGAACATCAACTTCTTTAAAAATCATATCTAATTTAAGAGAAAGAGTTAAAAAAGAAAAAATTCAAGAAGAAAAAGATATTAAAGAAGCTTTAAAAGAAGAAATAAACAAAGTATTAGAAAAAGAAGATTCATCTTTAAATCTAAACTCAAAACCTTCGGTAATATTAGTAGTAGGTGTTAATGGAGTAGGAAAAACCACATCAATTGGAAAAATTGCAAATCGTATACAAAAAGATGGAAAAAAAGTAGTAGTTGCAGCAGCAGATACATTTCGTGCAGCAGCTGTAGAACAATTAGAAATATGGGCAAATAGAGCAAAATGCCAAATTGTAAAAAAAGAAGAAGGATCAGATCCGGCATCAGTAGTATATGATGCAATAAAAAAAGTAAAAGAAACAAATGCAGATGTATTAATATGTGATACAGCAGGAAGACTTCACAATAAAAAATATTTAATGGATGAATTAGAAAAAATAAAAAAAGTAATAGACAAAGAATTACCAGATGCTTCAAAAGAAATATTATTAGTATTAGATGCAACAACAGGACAAAATGCAATCTCACAAGTAAAAGCATTTAAAGAAACTGTTGATATTACAGGATTGATATTAACAAAATTAGATGGAACAGCAAAAGGTGGAGTTGTAATAGGAATAGTAGAAGAAAATAATCTACCAATAAAATTTATTGGTGTTGGAGAGCAGATAGATGATATGGAAATTTTTAATAGTAAAGATTTTGTAAATGCTTTCTTAGATTAATATAAAAAATATACACTTATATTATTGGAGGTATAAATGGAAGAAAAAATAGAAGAAGTAAACACAGAAGAAAAAACAAATAAAATAAAAAAAATAAGTAAAACTCGTTTCTTTATAGTGTTAATAGTAGCAATAATTACTTTTATTGTTGGATACATTCTATTTAGAGGAGCATATTTAGAAACTCTAGAAATAGGTGATAGCTATATTAATGTATTTTGGAAAAATATTAAATACATGTCAACTACATTATTAGTTAACTTTATAATAATATATTGTGCAATATATATTACAAATACTAAAATAAAAAAAGGTTTAAAAGATTTTTTCGAACAAGAAGAAAAATCAATGCCTAAATTATTAAATAAATCAATTGCTTTTATAGGTGCAATAATTATAAGTGCATTTACTTCAAACATGTTATTACAAAAAGCAATGTTATGTTTTAATAATGCACAATTTGAAACACAAGATCCTATATTTGGACTTGATATAGGATATTTTATATTTATAAAACCATTCATTGAAATAGCAATTTGGTATTTTATAATATTAACTATAGGTTTACTTATTTATTCAGTTATATATTATATTACAGCGTTTAATTTGTTTTTTGATGGAATAGATAAAAAAACATTAAAAAATGGTAAATTGATTAAACAAATTATATCATCTATAATGATAATATGTTGTTTATCAGCAGCTCTTATATTCTTTAAAACTCAAGATATAGGAACTGAAAAATTCTTAACATTAAATAGTAATGAAACAAACTATTCTTTATACGGTGCAGGATTTACAGATGTTACCATAAAATTATGGGGATATAGAATATTAGCCATAGTAATAATATTTTCTATATATAGAACAGCAAAAAGTTTTAAACAATCAAATAAAAAGAAGATGATTATATCATTAGCAATAGTTCCAATGTATTTAGTATTAATGTTTGTAATATTGGTAGGGTTTCAAGCAATTTTTGTAAGTACAAACGAATTAGATAAAGAGAAAAAATATATTGAAGATAATATTAAATATACAAAGAATGCTTATAATATAAATATTGAAGAAATAAGTTTAAATTCAAATAAACAAGATGTTACAATTCAAGATTTAGAAACTTATAAAAATGTTGTTAATAATATATCAATAGTAAGTAAAGATATAACACTAAAAGATATTAAAAACGCACAAACTGCAAAGGGATATTATTCATATAGAGATAATACACAAATTGGTAAATATATAGTTGATGGAAAAGAACAATTAGTATACTTATCACCAAGAGAAATTAATAGTAGTAATAAAACATATAATAATAAAACGTATGAATATACTCATGGATATAGTGCAATAGTAACTTCTGCAACTACAACAAAAGAGAATGGAAGTTTAAATCATATTCAAAAAGGATTTGAAACAACTAATGAAGCAATTACAATAACTGAACCAAGAATCTATTTTGGAATGGAGACAAATGATACTGTAGTAACAAATACTACAAATAAAAAAGAATTTGATTATCCAATTTTGGATTCTAATAAAGAAAATCAATACAATGGAAAAGCTGGATTACAATTAAATTTCTTAGATAGAATAATATTAGCAATAAAAGAAGGAGATTTGAAATTAGCTTTTTCATCAAATATAACAGACAATAGTAAGATAATAACAAATAGAAATATAATACAAAGAGCTAAAACTGTTATGCCTTATTTACTTTATGATGAAAATCCATATTTGGTGGTTAACGAAGAAGGTAAATTAATATGGGTACTTGATGCATATACTACTTCTAATAGTTATCCATATTCACAAAAAACAACAATAAGAGAAAGTTCAACTAGTAAATTCGAATTAAATTATATAAGAAACTCAGTAAAAGTATTAGTTGATAGTTATGATGGAACTATTTCATTCTATATTACAGATAGAACAGATCCAATAGCTATGGTATATAGAAACACATATCCAGATTTATTTATGAGCTTAGAAGAAGAAATTCCAGCAGATATTAGTGAACATTTTGTTTACCCAGAATATTTATACAATATACAAGCAGATATTATTACAAAGTATCATAATATACAACCAGATGTATTATATAGAAATGATGATATTTGGGAAATAGCAAGTTACAATACTGGAAAAGTAATTACTAAAACAGGAACAGAAATAGAACCATATTATACTATGGTAAAAACAATAGATAATGATAAAGAAAAATTAGGATTAGTTCTACCATATACATTAGCAGGAAGACAAAATTTAATATCATATTTAGTTGGAACTTGTGATAGTGGTGAAAATTCAAAATTAACATTATATAAATATGAAGCGGACACTAATATACTTGGTCCAATGCAATTAGATACACAACTAGAACAAGATGAAAGAATTACAAAGGAAATAGAAATATTAAATGTTAATGGTACAAAGATTATTAAGAATATGATAATTGTTCCACTTGATAATACATTATTATATGTAGAACCAATATATACACAATATATTAATGAATCAGATTCACTACCAATTCTTAGAAAAATTGTTGTAGCATCAGGAAACAAAGTTGCTATAGGAGATAATTTGAAACAAGCCTTAACTAATCTAGTTTCTCAATATGCAGTTAATATTGAAGTAGAGAACACAGATACAGTGCAAGATTTAATAAATACAATAATTAAGGCAAATCATAATTTAACAACATCAAACAGTAGTAACAACTGGGAAATGATGGGAAAAGATATAAGCAAGATTCAAGAATTAATAAATAAATTAGAAAAATTAGTAGAAGAAGAAAACAAAGCTAAAAACGAAATAAATTCAGAAGCAAATGATAATTCTATTAGCAATGAAAATATCACTACAGAATCAAATGAAATTAATTAAAAAAGTATAAAAAAACAAAAAAAATACACCCTAATATTAAGGGTGTATTTTATGTTTAAAAAAAGAAGAAAAGAAAAAATGTTGATAGAAACTATAGATGATTTAAATAAAAATTTATTAGAGAGTAATTTAATAGATATTGGTCAATTACTTCAAGATAGAAAAAAACTATTATTTACAAATTTAATTTCTGGTATTGCTAGAGGTGTAGGAATAGGAATAGGTGTAACCATTATTACAGCAATACTTGTTATAATATTACAAAAAATTGTAACGTTAAATATACCGGTTATTGGAGAGTATATTTCAGATATTGTTGAAATTGTACAAAAAAGAATATAGAATATTATAATTTCCTTGATTTTTTCTGCATACAATTATATAATAAACAAGTAATTATAGTTGATGGAGGAAAATATGAACTTAGCAAATAAATTAACAATATTTAGAATAATTTTAGTACCAATTATGATAATAGTGACTTTTTTTGATTTTCCAGGAGAATTTCTTGGAATACCAACAATAGCTTGGATATTAGAAGCTATTTTTGTTATAGCATCAATTACAGATAAATTAGATGGTTATGTAGCACGTTCTAGAAATCAAATAACTACATTTGGAAAATTCTTAGATCCAATTGCTGATAAAGTTTTAGTTATTACAACTTTAATTATATTAGTAGAAATAGGAAAAGTTCCAGCATGGATACCAACAATTATAGTATTTAGAGAATTTATTGTATCAGGATATAGATTAATTGCAGTTGAAAAAGGTGGAAAAGTAATAGCAGCTAATATTTGGGGGAAATTAAAAACAGTTACACAAATGGTAGCAATTATCATAGCAATAATAGATAATAATAAATTTGGAGCAATATTTGAAGGAAACCTAAATGGAATACCTTTTATAATTAATACAATAACTACTATTATGATGATTTCATGTGTTGTAGCAACAATATTTTCAGGATGGAATTATATTAAAGATGGTAAAAATTTATTAAATGAAAAATAGTATAAAAAAAGTAACTGATTAATAAAAAAATCAGTTACTTTTTTTATATGTATAAAGAACCCAAAAAGCTTGACAAATTAACTGATAAAAGGTACAATTAGCCTAGTAAATTTTGCAAAAAAAATTAATAAAAAAGAGGAAAATATGGAACAAGATTTAATAGATATTTTACTTGCAACTTATAATACGAATATTGAATATTTAAAAATGCAATTAGATAGTATTTTAAAACAAACATATAAAAATATTCATGTCATTATTAGCGATGATGCATCTACAAACAAAGAATTAAAAGAACTATTAAAACAATATGAAAGACAAAATGAAAGAATAACAGTATATTTGAATGATAATAATGTAGGATATATAAAAAACTTTGAGTTTTTGCTTACAAAATCAACAGCAGAATATATTGCTTTTTCAGATCATGATGATATTTGGTATGCAAATAAAATTGAAGAAAGTATAACAAAATTAAAAGAAGAAGATGTAGATTTAGTATATACAGATGCAAAACAAATAGATGGACAAGGGAATATATTACATGAAAGCTATTTAACTTATAAAAATTTACCTAAAATAAATGGTAAAAATAATATATTAGCATTTTCTAGACATATTGCAATAGGATGTTCCACATTATTTACAAAAAAAATAAAAGAACAAATGTTACCATTTACAGATAATATGATGGCACATGATTGGATTTGTGTATACCTTGCAAGTAAACAAAAAGGAATTGCATGTATAGAAAAACCATTATTTGAATATAGATTACATTCAAATAATGAATTTGGAGGACGTAGCCTAAAACAAAATTTATCAAAATGGAAAGAAGAAAATGGTAAAGATTTTAAATCTTATAAACAATACAGAAATATAAGAGTAATTAAAAAGGCCTATCTTGATGGAAGTTTAATGTGTAAACAATATAGAGATAAATTAAACTTAATAGATAATATAGAAGAAAACAAAAAAGAAGAAGAAGTTATAAATTATTATCAGAAACTATTGAAAACAAATATTTTAAATATTCATTTCAACAAATACAACAAGTATTTATCATTTAAAGGAATAGGAAAAAGATATATTAAAGAAAAAGTAATTTTTCATTTACCATTATTATCTTATATTTTTTATAGAATAAAATAATTAACAATTATTAAAATAAACGATAAAAATAAAATATATAATATAAGAAATATATATTTAAAAGGAGAAATAAACATTAATGGAATTTATAAAGTCAATTTTGAAAAATAGAAAATTAATATGGCAATTAGGTAAAAATGATTTTAAAAATCGTTTTGCTAGTACTAGTTTAGGAAGTATATGGGGATTTTTACAACCATTTGTATTTATGTTTACATATGTAATAGTTTTTCAATATATATTAAAAACAGGAAGTGCAGGAAATGATCCATATGTAGTTTGGTTTTTACCTGCAATGGCTATGTGGCAATGGATAAATGACAGTATATTATCAGCAAGCATGTCAATAAGAACATATAGCTATTTAGTAAAAAAAGTAGTATTTCCTGTTGATGTAATACCTACAATTTCAATTGTCGCTTCAAGTTTTGTTGCTTTATTTTTAATAGTAGTAGCTACAATTGTATGTATAATATTTGGATATATTCCAAATATACTTGAACTATTATATGTTATTTTTGCAACATATTGCTTTATTATAGCAGTTACTAGATTCACATCTGCAGTTACAACAATAGTTCCAGATTTTTCTAATTTGCTTGGAATAGTAATGCAATTATTTTTCTGGTTTACACCAGTAGTATGGAATTTAAACATGTTATCTAACCATCAAACGATATTAACAATTATGAAATGCACACCATTTACTTATTTAATTACTACATTTAGAGAAGTGTTTATTCAAGGAAATATAATTTCAGATAATAATTTCATATTTACAATAGCTTTTTGGATTATAACAATAGTTATGTTTGTATGGGGTAACAGTGTATTTAAAAGAAATAAAAAAGATTTTGCAGATGTATTATAGAAAAGGAGAAAAATAAAATTTATGTGTCAAGAAGAAAATGTAGTTGAAATAAAAAACTTAGTTAAAGACTATAAAATGTTTACAAAAAAACAAGACAGATTAATAGAAGTAATTTTTCCTATAATAAAAAAACATTCTAATTTTAGAGCAATGAACAATTTGGATTTAACAATAAAAAAAGGAGAAGTATTAGGAATACTTGGAAAAAATGGCGCTGGAAAATCAACGTTACTTAAAATGATAACAGGTGTAGTAGTTCCTACTTTCGGAGAATTAAAAGTAAACGGAAAAATAAGTTCTCTTTTAGAATTAGGTACAGCATTTAATATGGAATTGAGCGGATTAGAAAACATTTATCAACATGGACAAGTTATGGGACTTACAAAAAAAGAAATAGAAGAAAAGAAACAGGAGATAATTGATTTTGCAGATATAGGTGATCATTTATATCAACCAGTTAAAACATATTCTTCTGGAATGTTCGCAAGGCTAGCATTTGCTTGTGCAATAAATGTAAATCCTGATATATTAATAGTAGATGAAGTACTTTCAGTAGGAGATATGGCATTTCAATTAAAATGTTTTAAAAAATTTCAAGATTTTAAAGAAAAAGGAAAAACTATATTATTTGTAACTCATAATGTTTCTGATGTCTTAAAAAACTGTACCAGAGCTATAATATTAGAAAATGGTAGTAAAACATTTGACGGAGATGTAAAAGAAGGAGTAGAACTATATAAAAAAGTAATTACTGGAAATAATAGTAATAATAGCGATAATAAAGAACATAAAATCATAGAAAACAAAAAAAATAAAAAAGTTGAAAAACAAGACAATTGGAAATCTCATTTTAATGAAAATCCAAATATAATAGAATATGGAAATTTAAAGGCAGAAGTTATAGATTATGGAGTATTTGATGATAAAGGAAATTTTTTAGCATCAATTGATAACGATAAAGAAATAATATTAAAATCAAAAATTAGATTTAACGAAACAATAGATAATCCAATCTTTACTATGACAATAAAAGATTTTAATGGAATTGAAATTGTAGGAACTAACACTATGAATGAAAAAATATATCCAGGTAAATTTGAAAAAGATGAGATAGTTACAGTAGAATTCAAACAAGTATTACCACTTGCACCTAACAAATACACATTATCTTTTAGCTGTACATATATTAACAGCAAAGGTGAACTAGAAGTATTAAATAGAAAATATGAAGCACTATTAATTGAAATTATTTCATCAAAAGATTGTGTAGGATTTTTAAGAATAAATCCTGAAATTAAAATTTTGAAAGCTAATAATGAATAATAAGGAAAAATAAAATATGAAAAAAACTTTTAAAAAATCTGTTATTTTTGGAATTGCTGTAGTTTTATTTATAAGTATTACTATAGGAATACTATTATTTAATACAAATATTGGTGATAATAAAATAATACAATTATCTGCACAAAGTTCAAGACAAATGATGGGATATATTATTATAACTAAAAATAATAATTTAATAGTTATAGATGGTGGAACAACTGAGGATACAGAAAATTTAGTTAAACAAATAAAAAACAACGGTGGACAAGTAGATGCTTGGTTCTTAACACATATACATGATGATCATGTTGGAGCATTTACAGAAATAATAAATAATGAGTCTATTAATGTAAAAAAGATTTATGTATCAATAAATGAATTTCAGTGGTATGAAGAAAATGAACCAACTAGAATAGAATTCACAAATAAAGTGTTTGATTTATTATCAGAAGAAAATATAAAACAAAAAATTGAAGAAGTTTTTTTAAATCAAATTATTACAATTGATAATATAAAAGCTGAAATATTAGGAATAAAAAATCCTGAAATCACTCAAAATGCAGGAAATGAACAAAGTATGGTAATAAAATTTGATTCAGGAAAAACTACATTTTTAGTATTAGGAGATACAGGAGAAAATAGTAGTAAAAAATTATTAGAAAAGCAGAAAGATAAACTAAAAAGTAATATTGTACAAATGGCACATCATGGACAAGCAGGAGCGACAGAAGAATTGTACAATGAAATAAAGCCTAATATTTGCTTATGGCCAACTCCAGAATGGCTTTGGAATAATGATGCAGGACAAGGAGAAAATTCAGGAGAATGGAAGACTTTTGAAACAAGAAATTGGATGAAAGAATTAAAAGTAAATAAAAATTATGTATCAAAAGATGGAGATTTAACTATTAAAATAAAATAAAAAGGAAGATAAATATGGAGCAAATAGATATTTTACTAGCAACTTACAATGGAGAGAAATATTTAATAGAACAAATAGAAAGTATTTTAAATCAAACATATTCTAATTTTAGATTGTTAATATCAGACGATTGCTCAAATGATAATACTAGAAAAATACTAAAAGAATATGAAACTAAAGATAAAAGAATAAAAGTATTTTATCAAGAAAAAAATTTAGGATATGTTAAAAACTTTGAATTTTTACTTACAAAAGTAGAAAATGATATTTATATGCTCTCAGATCAAGATGATGTATGGATTAAAGAAAAAATAGAAAAAACATATAAAAAGTTGAAAGAAGAAAATTCTGATTTAGTTTTTACTGATTTAGAAGTTGTAAATGAAAAATTAGAAACAATAACTTCATCTTTTAATGATTACATGTTGCTTTCTAGAAAAATAAAAAATTACTATACAGATTACAGAATGCAATATTTATATAACTGTATAACAGGATGTACTTTAATGTCTAAAAAATCTTTTTTAGATAAAATAATACCAATACCAACAGATTCAAAATATGTAATACATGATAGTTGGATTGGATTAATCGTTTCTTTATATGGAAAAGTAATATATTTGGATGAGAAAACGATTAAATATAGACAACATGGAAACAATGAAGTAGGAATAGATAAAATTTCACATAAATATAAGAAAATAGAAGATGTAAGAAATTTATTTATAGAAGTAAAACTAATGTTATTTAAAACATATGTTAATAACGAAAAATGTTTTCCGGATGATTTAAAAAAACAAAATAAGAAAGCATTAGAATATTTTGAAATGTTACAAAATAAAAAAAATATGAACTTTAAAAATTGGAATATATTCTATAAACTTTATAAAACAGAGACATTTTCATATTATATTAAAAATTTTATGATATTGAATATGCCACTAATAACTAATATTCCTTTTAAAATAAGACATTATATATTAAAACTAAGAGGAAAAAGATAAAATCTAAAGATTAAAACTAAAGATAAAAACTAAAAATTAACACACACATACATATAAGTGTAAAAGGGAGATATATAAAATATGAAATATAATCTAGATTATTATAAAAATGAAACAGACAATAAACCTATTTCAGAAGAATACGAAGAAGTATTACAAAAAGTAAATTCAGTAGATAGTAATTTTTCAGATACCCTTGATAAAAATTCAAAAATAAAAAATATATTAGCCTTATCTGAAATAAGAGAAAATATATTAAATTGGTATAAATTCAAAAATGATTGTGATATTTTAGAAATGAATGCAAATTACGGAGAAATAACAGGTCTATTATGTGAAAAAGCAAAAAATGTTATATCTATAGAAACTTCAGAAAAATATGCACAAATAATAAAGAAAAGATATTTAAATAAAGATAATCTAGAATTA
Source organism: Clostridiaceae bacterium (assembly GCA_012513065.1). Classification (GTDB taxonomy): domain Bacteria; phylum Bacillota; class Clostridia; order TANB77; family CAG-508; genus UMGS1663. The sequence continues at coordinate 14,072 of JAAZCX010000002.1, forward strand.
ATAGTAGGAAATATAGAAAATATAGAAATAAATAGAAAATTTGATTATATTGTAATAGTTGGAATTACAGAACAATTAAAAGAATATTTAGAATATGCAAAAGAACATATAAATGAAAAAGGAAAAATATTAATTGCAGTAAATAATAAATTTGGAGTAAAAGCATGGATAACTATAAAAGATGATGCAAAAGTAGTTGGAAATGATAAAACTGCTATTTCTAAAATGAAATTAGATACTTTATTAGAAGGTTTAGAACATAAATATTATTATCCATTACCTGACTATAAATTACCAAACATTATATATACGGAAAATAATATGCCAAATATGATAAATATATATAGAGATTTAACGTATAAAGATGAAAGTGTTAATTTTAAAGAAATTGATGCATTTAAAGAAATAATAAACAATAATTCAGAAGATTTTAAAAATTTTGCTAATTCTTTTTTAATAGAAGCTTCAAAACAACAATTAGAAGATAACAAAATAAAATTTATAACTTTTTCAAATATAAGAAAAGATGAATATAGAATAAAAACAGTTATTGAAGAAAAAGAAGTGTATAAAACTAACATAAATAACAAATCAAAGAAACATATAGAAAATCTAAAAAAGAATATTGACATATTAAGAGAATTAAATATTAATACATTGGATAGTTATGATGAAAATAAAATTATAAGTAAATATGTTAATGATGAAAATCTAGAAAACAAATTAATAAGAATTTTTAAAGAAAATGGGAAAGAAGAATTTTTTAAAGAAATTAAAAAATATAAAGAGTTTTTAGAAAGTAAATTACAAGTAACAAATGAAATAGATAAAAATGTCTTTACAGAGTATAAAATCAATTGCCAAAATGAAGATTTTGAAAAATTAACATTTGTAAAATATGGACTATGGGATTTAATATTTCAAAACTGTTTTATCATAAATGATGAATATTGTTTTTATGATCAAGAATGGAAAGAAGAAAATGTACCAGTAGAATATATATTATATAGAGCAATTATATATTTTAACGGAATCAAAAAATATATTTCTGATGAAGACATATTTGAAAAATTTAATTTAAAAGATTATTTAGAAGTGTTTAAGAAACTAGATGATAAATTACAAGAAAAAATAAGAAAACCAATGATTTGGAAAATTCATACTGAAGAAGAATTCATTAAGAATAAGAATCATAAGTTGAAATTAGAAATACAAGAAAAGGAACAGGAAATAACTAATTTAAAAAATGAAATTGAAAATTTAAAGAAATCAAATATTGATAATAATAATCAATTAAAAATAATAGAAAGTTCTTTATCTTGGAAAATTACAAAACCATTAAGAATAATTAGAAAAATGACTTATAAAAGCAAATAGAGAAGGAATAAAATATGAATATAACAAATATAAAAAATCAAATTAAATATTATAAAAACAAGTATGGGATTAAACAAACTATAAAAAAATGTTTTAATAAGATATGGATGAAAATCAAATTTATATTTAAAAATAGAGATATTTATGGAATGGATGATTATCATAGATGGATTTACTTTAATGAGCCAACTAAAAAAGAAATAGAAGAACAAAGAAAAGAAGTATTCAAATTCCAACCTAAAATTAGTATAATAGTTCCAATGTATAATACTCCTATTAAGTTTTTCAAAGAATTAGTGGATAATATGATAGGACAAACTTATACAAATTGGGAATTATGCTTAGCAGATGGAAGCGAAAAGAAAAATGAAGAAATTAAAAATATTGTAAAAAAAGATGAAAGAATAAAATATAAATTTTTAAATGAAAATAAAGGAATTTCTTCAAATACAAATCAAGCGCTAAAATTAGCTACAGGGGATTATATAGCACTTTTAGATCATGATGATTTATTACCAGTATTTTCTTTATATGAAGTGGTAAAAACAATTAATGAAAATCCAGATGTAGAATTTATTTATACTGATGAAGATAAATGTACAAATATAAACAATAGATATGATCCACATTTTAAACCAGATTTTGCAATAGATACTTTAAGATCTGTTAATTATATATGTCATTTTAGTATATTTAAGAAAGAATTAATAGATAGACTTAAAGGATTTAAAACTGAATTTGATGGTGCACAAGATTATGATATGTTTTTAAGAATGTCAGAAAATACAAAAAAAATTGTACATATTCCAAAAATATTATACCATTGGAGAGTACATCCTAATTCTACAGCTGCAACAACTGCTGGAGATGCTAAACCATATGCTTTCCAAGCAGGAAAAAGAGCAATAGAAGCACACTTAGAAAGATGTGGGTTAAAAGGGATAGTAGAATATGGTGTTAGTTTAGGAATATATAGAGTAATTTACAATGTAGTAGAAGAAAAGAAAGTTTCTATTATTATACCAAATATGGACCATATAGAAGTTTTAAAAGTATGTATTAATTCAATAATTGAAAAAACTACATACAAAAATTATGAAATTATAATAGTTGAAAATAATAGTAAAAAAGAAGAAACTTTTGAATATTACAAACAAATCGAAAAAAATGAAAAAATTAAAATTGTCTATTATGAAGAAAAAAAATTCAACTATTCTAAGATAATTAATTTTGGTGTAAAACAATCAACAGGTGAATACATAATTCAATTAAATAATGATACAGAATTAATAACACCAAATTGGCTTGAAGAATTAGTAGGATATGCACAAAGAAAAGATATTGGAGCAGTTGGAGTGAAATTATATTATCCAGATAATACAATTCAACATAATGGAGTTATTATTGGAATAGGTGGAGTTGGAGGACACATTCTAAAAAATCTTCCAAAAGATAAAAGAGGATATTTTGCAAGAGATAGCTTCGTACAAAATTTAAGTGCTGTAACAGCTGCATGTATTATTTCTAGAAAAGAAATATATGAAGAAGTTGGTTACATGGATGAAAAATTTGAAGTTGCTTTCAATGACTTAGATTTTTGCTTAAAAATAAGAGAAAAAGGATATTTAATAGCAATAGATCCATTTGTTGAACTTATACATTATGAATCAAAATCAAGAGGATATGAAGATACAGAGGAAAAAAGAAAAAGATTTCAAGGAGAAATAAATAGATTCAAAGAAAAATGGAATACAATTTTAGAAAAAGGTGATCCATATTTCAATCCTAATTTTAGATTAGACATTGAAGACTATAAAATTAAAAATGATTAATTACTAACTTATTAAATGAATTTATGGAGGATGTAAAGTTGAAAAATTTTATAAAAAAAGGGAATAATACAAAATTAAAATTAATAATAGCATTTGTGATATCTATAATCATATCAACAGCATTAGTTGTTATTATGCCATTAAAAATATGGGATAGACTTCCTATTTTTACAATAATTATTATGTTCGCATTTTTACATATGATATTACCTGTAAAAAGCATATATGAATTTATATATAAAAAGAGATATTTATTGGCATTAATAATATTTGCCTATATATTAATTATGTCATACTCAGGTTCATCTATAGGTATTTATAAACATGCTATACAAGCAGAAGCAGAAAGTGTTTATTATGGACCAGTTTTAGGCCATTCTAGAGGTATAAGAAGTGATGAATGGAATGTATCAACACCAATTGCTATATCACAAAATGTTGGAGAAAATCAATACCAATACAACAGTGATAAATTAAGAGGTTCAGATTCTACAGATGTATTATCAATTATGGGAGCACCAGTACTTGATATTACAATATTGGGTAAACCATTTAATATAGGATATTTAATTTTCGGAGCAGAAAGAGGATTATCATTTTCTTGGTATGGAAAAGTATTAGCACTTATACTTGTATCATTTGAATTTTTTATGCTAATAACAAATAAGAAAAAACTAGTATCTATGTTTGGAATGATTTTAGTTGTATTTTCAGCTGCAACACAGTGGTGGAATATGACAGAAGTAATGATATGGGGAATGTTAGCACTAGTACTAATTGATAAATTTATGCTGACAGAAAAATTAAAAGTAAAAATTGCTTGTGCAATTGGTATTTTAATTAGTGCTATCTCATATGTATTTATCTTTTATCCAGCATGGCAAATACCATTTGCATATATTTATTTAGCTATATTTATATGGATTATGATAAAAAACTGGAAACAATATAAAATTAATTTTAAAGATATATTAATGGTTATATTAGTTATATTAGCAGTTGCAGGAATCTTTTTACATTATTATATTAATTCTAAAGATACATTAAATGTAGTAACAAGTACAGCTTATCCAGGAGAACGTTTTGAATTAGGAGGAAATGCAGATAATGTAGTATTTTCATATGTTTACTCATTCTTATTCCCTTATACAAAAATGGATAATCCTTGTGAACTATCAGGAATGTTATCTTTATTCCCAATACCTATGATAGCTGCTATGGTATTTCTAATAAGAAATAAGAAAAAAGGAATCAAATCATTTTTAATTCCAATGTTACTTATAAATATATTATTTTCTGTATGGGCTTTAGTACAAACAAATGAAATATTTGCTAGATTCACATTATTATATATGGTACCAGCAAGTAGACTTGCAGTACCATTAGGATTAGCGCAAATAATATTAATGATATATGTTATGGGACATTGTGAAAAAGAAGATAAATTAATAGGAAAAAATACTGCAATAGTCTTATCTGTAATAGCTAGTGTTATAATACTAAGTATTGCAATAAAAACAGATAGAGAAAATGTAATGGGAGAATTAAAAAGCTATATATGTGGAATTATTGTATTAGTATCAACATTCTTATTATTTACAACAAATAAAGAAAAAAATAAAGAAAAATTAATTGGATTATTAATTCCTATTGCTCTTTTAACTGGAGCAACAGTAAATCCTATACAAAAAGGAATTAGTGTTTTAAAAGAAAAACCAATAGCTAAAAAAGTACAAGAAGTTATTGCAAACGATCCAGAAAATAATGTATGGGTATCAGAAGTATTTCCTAATTATTTCCTAGCAAGTGGAGCAAAAGTAATAAATTCAGTACATGCATATCCAAATTTTGAATTCTTTAAAACAGCATTAGGTGAAGAAGAATTTGAAAAAGAAGAAATTAAAAAAATATATAACAGATATATTCATGTAAATATTTACGTTAACGATACTGAAAATTCAATAACATTAGTGGGACAAGATTGTGCATTATTAAGAATTACTCCAGAAAGGTTGAAAGAATTAAAAGTTAAATATATTATAACAAATAGAGAAATAGAACAATATACAACAGATGAAGTTAAGATAGATCAAATATACTCTGAAAAAGATATAATGATTTATAGTTTAAATTATTAAAAATGAGGTTTATAGATAAATCCATAAAATCTAAATTAGTAAAGTAGTAGAGGTAAAAATGAAAGTACTATTAATTATACCAGCTTACAATGAAGAAGAAAATATTTTAAGAGTATGTAGAACAATTGAAGAATATAGTAAAGAAATTGATTATATTGTTGTTAACGACGGATCAAAAGATAATACTTTAAAAATATTAGAAGAAAATAATTTAAAACACATAAATTTGATTAATAATTTAGGAATAGGTGGAGCAGTACAAACTGGTTATAAATATGCATACGAAAACAATTATGATATAGCAATCCAATTTGATGGTGATGGACAACATGATGTACGTTATTTAGCTGATATTTGTGAACCTATTCTAAATAATAAAGCAAATATGGTAATTGGAACTAGATATTTAGATAAAAGTGCAAGTGAATTCCAATCTACATTTATGAGAAGATTGGGTGGAAATATAATTTCTTTTTTTATAAAAAAATGTACAAAGAAAAAAATAACAGATCCTACTTCAGGTTTTAGAGCTGCAGATAAAAAAATAATAGAAGAATTTGCAAAAGAATATCCAACTGAATACCCAGAACCAGAGTCAACTACTTGTATGTTGTGCAAAGGATATAAAATAACAGAAGTACCAGTTAATATGAATGAGCGTATTGGTGGACAATCTTCTATTAGATTATTAAAAACAGCTGATTATATGATAAAAGTTTGTTTAGCAATTATCATAGATACAACAAATCTAAAAAAGAAGAAGGTGAAATAATATGCAACTAACATTAAGAATAGCTTTAATAATTTTAACTTTAATATATTTATTTTATATATTTAAGTCTATAAAAAATAAAAAAATACAAATATCTTTTTCAATTTTTTGGGTTTTTACAGCTTTTATTTTAATAATAGCAATAGCGATTCCTAACTTAATACAAAATATATCTAATTTTTTAGGATTTACACTTACAACAAATATGATATTTTGCGTAACAATATTTATTGCATTTTATTTAATTTTTAATTTAACAACAATCTTATCAAAAGAAAATAAAAAGAATGTAAATTTAATACAAGAAATATCAATCTTAAAAAAGAGAGTTGAAGATTTAGAAAAAAAACAGGAGGAAAAATAAATTATGAATCTTATAGAACAATTAGATAATATACAAAAAAAAAATGTATTAGTAATAGGCGATATAATGTTAGATAGATACTATTTTGGAACATCTAATAGGATATCTCCAGAAGCTCCTGTTCCAGTACTAAAAAAGAAAAAAGAAAAAATGGTTTTAGGTGGAGCTGCAAATGTATCTATAAACATAAAAAAAGCCAAACAAAATGTAGCTATAATAAGTCTTATAGGAAATGATAATGATGGAGAAACATTAACAAAAATATTAAAAGAAAATGATATAGATACAAGTTTATTAATAAAAGATAAAGATAGATGTACTATTGTAAAAAATAGATTCATTGGACAAAATAATATTCAAATGTTTAGATTTGATGAAGAGATTGAAGCTAAAATATCTAATAATATTAATGAAAAATTAATTGAATTATTAGAAAAAAATATTAGTAAATTTGATATTGTTGTAATATCTGATTATAATAAAGGACTTTTAAACGTTAATAATACTAGTAAAATAATAGATATTGCAAATAAAAATAATATAAAAACATTAATAGATGTAAAAGAACCTAATTATGAGAAATATAAAAATTCTTTTTTGATAAAACCAAATTTATCAGAATTACATGATATAACAAAAATGCCAGTTGATACAGAAGAACAAATAGAAGTAGCAGCAAAGGAACTTTTAAAAAATACATCATGCAAATATGTACTTGCTACAAGAGGAAAAGATGGAATGACACTAGTATCAAGTGATGGAGAAACTAATAATATTAAATGTGAAACAAGAGAAGTTTATGATGTTACAGGTGCTGGAGATACAGTTATATCATATTTGGCAGTAGGATTAAGCAATAATATTCCAATAAAGGACGCTATACAAATTTCAAATTATGCAGCAGGTGTGGGAGTTTCAAAAATGGGTACATATGCTGTTAAAATTGATGAAATAAAAAAATATGTATTAGATGTAAATGATACTGAATATGAAGAAAAAATAGTAACTGCAGAACAATTACAAAAAATATTAAAAGAAAAAGATAATAAAAAAGTAGTATTTACTAATGGATGTTTTGATATTTTTCATGTAGGACATGCAAGATATTTAAGACAAGCATCAAAATTAGGAGACATACTAATAGTAGGAGTAAACTCAGATAATTCTGTAAAAAGATTAAAAGGAGAATCACGACCAATAATCCCTGAAAATGAAAGAATGGAACTTTTAGCAGCATTAGAATTTGTATCTTATGTTGTTAAATTTGAAGAAGACACCCCTTATAATATTATAGAAAAAATAAAACCCAATATAATAACAAAAGGTGGAGATTATAATAAAGAAGATGTAGTTGGTAAAGATATAGTAGAATCTTATGGAGGAGAAGTTGTAATATGTCCTTTTATAGATAGTAGATCTACAACTAATATAATAAAAAAAATTAAGGGAGAATAAATAACGATGAAAGATAAAGTAAAAGATTGTTTTTTACAAAGTATCGAATGTAAGAAAAAAATACTAGAAGATAATATTCTATTAGATAATGTAGTTAAGATAGCTGAAAAAATAATTGAAGCATATAAAACAGGACATAGAGTTTATATATGTGGGAATGGTGGATCAGCAGCTGATTCACAACATTTTGCAGCGGAGCTTGTAGGAAGATTTATTATAGAAAGAAAAGGATTACCAGCAACTGCATTTACAACAGATAGTAGTATATTAACAGCTATAGGAAATGATTATGGATATGATACTGTTTTTAAAAGACAAGTAGAAGCATTGGTAGAAAAAGATGATATATTTATTGTAATTAGTACAAGTGGAAATTCAGCAAATTTAGTATTAGCTTTAAATGAAGCAAAGAAAATAGGAGCAACAACTATTGGACTTCTTGGAAAAACAGGAGGAAAATGCAAAGAATTTTGCGATATACCAGTTGTAGTTGATTGGACAAATACTCCAAATATACAAGAAGCTCATATTACAATAATACATATAATATGTAAAATGGTGGAAGATAAATTATATGAAAAATAAAGCAATTTTTTTAGATAGAGATGGAACAATAAATATAGAAAAAAACTATTTGTATAAAATCGAAGACTTTGAATTTGAAACGGGAGTAATAGAAGCATTAAAAATATTACAAAAATTAGATTTCAAATTAATAATAATATCTAATCAATCTGGAATAGAAAGAGAATATTATACTAAACAAGATGCAGATAAACTTTTTAATTATATGGTAAATAAATTAAAAGAAAATGGGATAAATATTGATAAATATTATTATTGCCCACATTATAAAGAAGAATGTAATTGTAGAAAACCTAAGTTAGGTTTATTTTACGAAGCTAAAAAAGACTTTAATATTGATTTTGCACGGAAGCTATGCAATAGGAGATAAATTAAGGGATTTATCAATTTGTGAAAAAGAACAAGTAAAAGGTTTTTTAATAATTAAAAATGAAACAGAAAAAAGCGAAAATATTGAAAAACATAAAAACATAAAAATATGTAACGATATTTTAGAAGCGTCTTATATGATAGCCAATGAAAAGAATGGAAGGTAAACAAAGATGGAAATAGCAAATCCAAAGAAAGTTAAATTAATAAAAAAAGTAAGCAATTTTTGTTCAATTTTTTATCATACAAAGAAAGTAGAAGAAAAAATAGATTTTGAAAAAGCAAAAGAAATATTAATATTTGATCCTTCACTAATTGGAGATACAATAATGATAATGCCATTTTTACAAGTAGTAAAAAGTAATTTTAAAAATGCAAAAATTACTTTTTTATGTGCTTCACATGCTAAAACAATTTTGAAAAATACTAATTTAGTTGATGAATTTATTATCTGTAATGGCTATAAATCTTTTGTATCAATAAAAAATATAATAAAAGATTTTGGACATTTGAAAAAAGTACTAAAAGAAATAAATAAAAAAGAATATGATATTGCAATAGAACCAAGAGGAGATTTTAGATATATTTTTTATATGCATTATATTAATGCAAAAAGAAAGATAAGTTTTAACTATTCTGGAGGAGAATGCTTTCTAACAGATGTAATACCAATGCCTGAAAATTACCAAACAACACATACAACTGATGATAAATTATACTTAATGAAAATGTTAGGAGCTAAAATAGAAAAAGAAGATATAAATCCAACCCTTCCAATAACAGATGAAATGAAAAAGATGAAAGAAGAATTTATAAAACAAAATAATCTTCAAGATTATAAAATAATAGGAATTCATCCAGGAGCAAGAGAAAAAATAAGAAGATTTGAAAAATTCGATGAATTACTACAAAAGATATATGAAAATAGCCCAAAAACAGCTTTCATTGTTTATGAAGGAGTAAATGAGGAAGAAGCCGCAAATAAAGTTGTTGAAGGAGCTAACAAATGTGGTGCAAAAGTATTTCATATGAAATCTAATTTAGAGGAATATTTTAAAAGAATTACTTTTTCAGATGCTATAATATGCAATGATAGTAGTGCGGCACATATCGCAAATGCATATAAAATACCGACAACAGTAATGTATGGACCAGTTAATCCAGAAGGAGTGAGACCATATAATAACACTACAGCAACTTTAAATTGCATAACTATTCCTTTGAAATGCAAACCATGTTATTCAACAGAAATATGTCCTGTTGGTACTTATGAATGTTTCAATAATATTAATATAGATGATGTAGCAATTACTGTTTTAAAATCAATAAAATAATGGAGTGAAAAATATATGACTAAGGATAAAAAAAATATAATTTGGAATATAATAGGTGCAACTGCTAATGCGTTCAATTCATTGTTTTTTGCAATAATAGTTACGAGAATTAATGGAATTAATGATGGTGGAATTTTTACATATTCATTTGCAACAGCTTGTTTACTATATATGATTGGCGTTTATTCAGGAAGAACATTTCAAGTAACAGATATTACTAACAAAAATTCAGATTCAGATTATATATATCACAGAGCAATAACCTGTGTTGTAATGATATTAATATCAATTGCATTTGTTTTTATAAAACAATATGATATGTATAAATCAATAATTTTTGTATTATTATGTGGGTATAAATGTATAGAAGCATTTAGTGAAAGTCTTTATGCTGTTGTTCAAAAAGGCGATTTACTTTATAAAGTTGGAAAATCAATGTTTTTTAAAGCTTTCATATCAGTTATAGCATTTTTAATAATTGACTTATTAACTAAAAATTTAATTGCATCATGCATTAGTATAGTACTTATAAATATTATAATATTATTGGTATATGATTCGAAAAACATAAAAGAAGTAAAATTTATAAAAACAAAATTTTCAAAAAATTCAATTATTAGACTATTTAAAATAGGATTTTTTACATTTACATTAACATTTCTTGCAAATTATCTGATAAATGCACCAAGATATGCAATTGACGATATATTAACTAATGATTTACAAACTATATTTGGAATTATAATAATGCCAGCAACACTTATGGCATTACTTGGTCAATACATAATTCAACCATCTTTAATAAAATTATCAGAATGTATAAAAGATAAAAAATATATTGAATTTAAAAGTATAATAAAAAAATTAATAATGATTATTGGAGTATTAGGAATTATAGTAATATTTGGAGCTTATATATTGGAAATGCCAGCATTAAAATTAATATATGGAGTAGAGCTAAGTCCTTATTTTAATGGAATGATGATAATAATAATAGGTTCTGTTTTATATAGTTTAAGTACAATATTATCAGCTATATTAATTGCAATGAGAAAAACAGTAGGACAAGCAATTATTTATGCTATAACAGCAATATTTACAACAATTATGTCTTATATATTAGTTCAAAAATATCAAATATTTGGAGCTAGTATGACTTATTTTATAACAATGGTAAGTACAGCAATTTTATTTTTCATATATCTATGTTATGGTATTAAAAAATACAAAAAAGAATGGAATTAAAATGTAAAAATTAAGGGGATAAAAATATGAAAATATCAATAATCACAGCAACATATAATTCGGAAAAAACATTAAAAGACACATTAGAATCAGTATTAAAACAAACATATAAAGATTATGAACATATTATAGTGGATGGATTATCAAAAGATTCTACTGTGCAAATTGTAAAAGAATATAAAGAAAAATATAATGGAAAGCTAAGATATATTAGTGAAAAAGATAGTGGAATTTATGATGCAATGAATAAAGGAATAAAAATGGCAACAGGTGATATTATTGGATTATTAAATTCTGATGATATTTATGCAAATGAAAATGTTTTATCTAAAATTGCAGAGACTTTTAATAAAACAAATTGTGATGGAACACATGCAAACCTAATTTTTATGGATGAAGAAACAATGTCTAAACCACAAAGAATATGGAATTCAAAAGTGATTGGAGATGTAAATAAAGGTTGGCATCCAGCTCATCCAACATTATATTTAAAAAAAGAAGTATATGATAAAATTGGATTATTTAACTTAAAATATAGAATTGTTGCAGATTACGATTTTATGATAAGAATGATGCTAGATAAAAGTATAAAATTACAATATATTGATGAATATATTGTGTATATGAGAGTTGGTGGAGCAAGTACAGATGGAATTAAAGGTTATATAAACAATATGAAAGAATCAACTAAAGCTCTAAAAAATAATAATATTAAATTTGCAACATTTGTAACATTAAGAAGAACAGTAAAAACGGTTTTACAAATGGTAAAGGCTAAAATTTTAAAATAAAAAAGATTGAAAGGGAATAATATGGGAAACATTAAATTAGCAATTGATTTAACATGGCTTAAACCTAAAAAATCTGGTGGTGTAGAATCATATATAAGAAATGTATTAGATGGAATTTTAAAAACAGAAGACATAAATGAATATTATTTACTTACAGCACAAGATAATGAAAATGAATTTGATAAATATTTAAATGATTCAAGATTTAAACAGATAAAATGTAATACAAGAGCAAATGACGTTATACAACATTTACTTTGGCAAAATACTATGCAATATAGAGTTTTGAAAAAGAACAAATTAAATCTTTGCCTTTTTCCAGTATATGAAATGCCATTATTACCATGTAAAAAAGTAAAAAAAGCAGTTGTTATACAAGATATACAAGCTTTCCATTTTCCAAATTATTTTAGTAAATTTGAAAATATCTGGTTTAGACTTGCTTGGAAATTGGATGTAAAATTAGCAGAAAAAGTAATTACTACAACTAATTTTACTAAAAATGATATAAAAGAGAATATATTAAACAAAGATAACATAGAAGTAATAAATATACCAATAGTTCTAAACAATACTAATAATATTGACACAAAAATTTTAGAAAAATTTAATTTAAAAGAAAATGAATATTATTATACAGTATCATCATTACATAAACATAAAAATTTACAAACATTAGTAAGAATGATAAAAAAATTAAAAGATAGTGATGAAAAAATACCTAAAAAATTTGTAATAAGTGGAGTTAATGGAACTCAAAAAGAAGAATTTTTAAAAACTATTAATCGAGAAAATTTAACAGATAATATAATTTTAACAGGTTTTGTTTCAAATGACGAAAGAAACGAATTAATAAAAAAATGCAATGTGTTTTTATATCCTAGTATATTTGAAGGATTTGGAATGCCTCCAATAGAAGCAATGACTTTAGGAGCAAAGGTAATAACAACTAAAAAAACTTCAATACCAGAAGCTACTAAAAATAGATGTAATTATGTTGAAGATCCTTTTAATGAAGATGAATGGATAGAAAAAATTAAAGAAACACAAAGCCAAGATAAAAAAGTAATTGAATTAGTTGAATATGATAAGAAAAAAATCGCAAAAGAATATTTAGATTTATTTTATAATATATAAAAATTAGAAAAATAAATCAAAGGGAAGGATTCTAAACTATGAATTATGAATACAAATTAAGCATTATAGCTTTAGTGTATAATTTAGAAAAATATTTACCAAGATGTTTAGAAGCATTAGTTAATCAAACTTTAAATAATATTGAAATATTATGTGTAGATGATGGATCAACAGATTCTGCACCTCAAATTATAGACGAATTTCAAAAAAAATATCCAGATAAAATAAAAGTATTTCATAAAGAAAATGGCGGAGAATTCACAACAAGAAATTATGGATTAGAAAGAGCAAAAGGAGAATATATAACATTTGTTGATACAGATGATTATGTTGAACTAGACTGGGCAGAAAAATTATATAATGCAGCTAAAAAAAGCAATGCAGATATGGCAGTATGTGGATTTGAAAGAATTGATTTAGAAACAAACAAAGTTGTAGCAAAAAATATGACTAAATTTGGAAACACAACAAAAATAGTAAATTCTAAAGATGATTTTGTTAGTTTTATAAATCCTGCACCATGGAATAAAATTTATAAAAGAGAACTAATAAAAGATTTTAGATTTCTTCCTTTTAGAGGCTTTAATGATACAATGTTTTTAATAACATCTTTTATAAATATTAAGACAATAGCTTTTGTACCAGATGTTTTATATCATTATTATTTAAGATATGATTCACAAATTCATACAGTAAATATTAAAGATGTTGAAAATTTGAAAAAGTATTTATTAAAAGTAAAAGATACTTATATTGAATACAAAAAATATGAGGAATTTAAATATATATTAGATTTGATGGCTTTTATTCATTTAGGAGTATCTGTAATGTATAGAGTATCTTATGATAAAACCATAGATATAAAACAGGAATTGAATAAAACTATAGAATATTTAGATGAAAATTTTAGTACATGGAGAAATTCACCATTTTTAAAATTTGGATATTCTATAAAAAAAGGAATAAAACATATAGGATTATGGTTAATTTCTAAAATTTATAAAATAAATAAACCTATTATTTATATAAAAATATACAGATTTTTAGTAGATAAAATCAAAGTAGATATTAAATTTTAAATAAATATATAAATAGTGTATAAAGTGGAAAAATTTACAAACATATAAAATATTGAAATAAAAAATTAAACATGTTAACATAAAATAAAGGAGAGTTTTAGCATGATTAATTTAAAAAAGAAGATATTTTATATGTTATTTTTTATGTGTTGTTTAATATTTTTAACAACATGTTTTAGTTTTGTTATTTTTAATAATAATGTAAAAGCTATTGAAAATGAAACATTAAATAAAGCAAAAATGTACATTGATAACCCAACATATATGCAAATGGTAAATAACAAGATGTATATAAGAGGGTGGGTTATGTCTGACACCCAAAATATAGATATAACATTATATATTGATAATAAAATAATGGACACATTACAAAGAAATGAAGAAAGAGAAGATGTAATAAAAGCAATTATAGGATATGGAGGAAGAGAAAAAAATCCAATTCCAGGTTTTGAAAAATATATTGATATTTCTGAATTGGAAGATAAATTACATATATTAAGAATAGATGTAAAAGATAAAAATAGTGGAAAAATATTAACTCAAGAACAAATATTAATAAATGTAAAGAAATATGATGCTAAAATATATATAGATAATCCAGAATATATGCAAAATAATAAATATGATATGTATTTAAGAGGCTGGGTAATGTCACAAACAGAAAATGTTGATATAAATTTATACATTGATAATAATCTTGTATATACATTACAAAGAAACGAAGAAAGAGAAGATGTAATAAAAGCAATTGCAGGATATGGAGGAAGGAAAAAAAATCCTATTCCAGGTTTTGAGAAACATATAGATATCTCTAGTTTAAAAGATGGAATACATACATTAAAAATAGAAGTAAAAAATAGTATAACAAAAGAAATATTAAATTATGAAACAACAAAATTTAACATACAAAAAAATGATGTAAAAATGTATATAGACAATCCAATATATATGGAAAATGTTAATAATAAAATTTATATAAGAGGTTGGGTAATGTCTTATGTGGAAAATATAAATATTAACATATACATTGATGGTAAATTAATAGATACAATAAAACAAAGAAACGAAGAAAGAGAAGATGTAATAAAAGCAATTGCAGGATATGGAGGAAGAGAGAAAAATCCTATTCCGGGTTTTGAAAAATATATTGATGTATTACAATTATTAGATGGAACACATAAATTAAAAGTAGAAGTTGTAAAATCTAATACATCAGAAATATTAACAAAAGAGGAGTTGATAATAAATTTAAAAAAGTATAAAGCTAAAATATACATAGATAATCCATTATACAATGAATACAAAGAAGATAAATTATATATAAGAGGATGGATAATGGCAGATACGCAAAATATAGATATTAATCTATATATTGATGATAATTTTGTGAAAAAATTACAAAGAAATGAACAAAGAGAAGATGTAATAAAAGCAATTATAGGATATGGAGGAAGGGAAAAAAATCCTATTCCTGGTTTTGAAGATACAATTGATATTTCAAAATTAGAAGGAAAAAAATATAAAATTAAAATTGAAGTAATTAATAATGAAACAAATGAATTATTATGCATTGATTTTGTAGATGTCAATTTAAATAATAAACAATATTATTATGGAATAGATGTATCATATTATCAAGGAGAAATTGACTGGAAAAAAGTAAAAAATGATAATATAGATTTTGCAATATTAAGAGCAGGATTTAGAGGATGGGGAACTTCTCGGAAGTTTAAATAAAGATTCTAAATTTGATTATAATGCGACTAATGCAGTAAATAATGGAATAAAAATAGGAGCGTATTTTTTCTCACAAGCAGTAAGTATTGAAGAAGCAAGAAATGAAGCTAATTATACAATTCAAATTATTAAAAATTATAATATTACATATCCGGTTATAATTGATTTAGAATATGCGAATGAATCTCATACAGGCAGATCAGACAACATATCAAAAGAATTAAGAACACAAATTGCAATAACATTTTGTAATATAATAAAACAAGCTCGGATACACACCAATGATTTATGCAGATAAATGGTTTTTAACATCAAACTTAGATATGACAAGACTACAAAATTATGAGTTTTGGTTAGCACATTATACTGGAGTCAACAATAGATATGATGCATTATTAAAACCTTCTAATTATACAGGAAAATACTCTATGTGGCAATATACATCTTCTGGAAATGTGAACGGAATTAATGGAAGCGTAGATATGAATATAGGCTATAAAAGCTATTAAATACTTGACTTTTTCTGAAAATGAGATTATTCTATATGAGTAGAATAAAAGAAAGAGAGGAAAAGTCTATGAAAATCTTAGTTACAGGAGCAAATGGTATGCTTGCAAAAGCAGTAAAAGAGAAATTCAAGTTAGACCAATTAATTTGTACAGACGTGGAAGAATTAGACATTACAAACTTAGAACAAGTTGAAAAATTTGTCGAAGATTGTAAACCAAACGTTATAATTAATTGTGCTGCTTATACTGCTGTAGACAAAGCAGAAGAGGATTTTGAATTAGCAAGTAAAATTAATAGCAAAGGTCCAGAAAATCTTGCTATTGCTGCTAACAAAGTTGGAAGTACTTTGGTACATATCAGTACAGACTATGTTTTTGGTGGAAAACTATCTACTGAAGAAATTTATCAAGAAGATGATGAAAAAGCACCAGAGACAGTATACGGAATTACCAAATTACAGGGTGAAGAAGCTATAGAAGCCAATACTAAAGATTATTATATCTTTAGAACTGCATGGTTATATGGCGAAGGCAACAATTTTGTAAGAACTATGATAAAACTTGGTAAAGAAAAAGAACAAATTACAGTTGTTAGTGATCAACACGGAAGTCCTACTTACACAGTAGATTTAGCAGATATTATTTACCAGGCTTTACAACTTAAAATACCTTTTGGTATTTATCATGCAACAAACATAGGATTTACAACATGGTATGATTTTACAAAAGAAATTTTTAAGAAAGCTAATATTTCTTGTAAAGTTGTTCCTGTAACATCAGAAGAATTCGTAAGACCCGCTAAAAGGCCTAAGAATTCTATGATGGCAAAAGGTAAGATTTTAGAAGCAGGAATTAATGTTCCTAGCTGGGAAGATGCTCTTGAAAGATATTTAAAAGAAGAATTAAAATAAATTTCTTTAAAAGAATATAAAAAAGAGGAAAGAGATTTTTAGCACTATAATTTTAATAAATCATAGTGCTTTTTTTATGTATATAATATTAATGAGTAATTAAATATTAATAATAGTCGTTAAATTATTAAAAACACTTGAATTTAAATTAATTTATTAATAGAATTTGTTGAAAAAAATACTAGTAAATGATATGATATAACAAATTAAAAATAATTTATTATAGTTTAAAAAATAAAATAGTATATAAAGTAAAAAAGGATGATTAATATGAAAAACAGAAAAGGAATTATTTTAGCAGGAGGTAGTGCTACAAGATTATATCCACTAACACTTGCAATATCAAAACAAATTATGCCAATATATGACAAACCAATGATATATTATCCACTTGCAATATTAATGGAAGCTGGAATTAAAGAAGTTTTAATTATTTCAACACCAAGAGATATAGTTACTTTTAAAGCACTTTTAGAAGATGGATCAAAATGGGGAATGCATTTTGAATATAAAATTCAAGACAAACCTAATGGACTTGCAGAAGCATTTTTAATAGGAGAAGATTTTATAAAAAATGATGATGTTACAATGATATTAGGGGATAATATGTTTTATGGAGAACATTTGGCAAAAATATTAAAAAGAGCAAGTCAAGTAGAAAATGAAGCAACAATATTCGGATATTTAGTAAAAGATCCAACAGCATATGGAGTTGTCGAAATAGATGAAAATGGAAAAGCAATTTCAATAGAAGAAAAACCTGAAATTCCAAAATCAAACTATGCAGTTCCAGGATTATATTTTTATCCAAATGATGTAATATCTATAGCAAAAAATATTAAACCATCTGCAAGAGGAGAATTAGAAATCACATCTATTAATGAAGAATATATGAAACAAGGAAAATTAAGAGTTGAAAAATTAGGGAGGGGAACAACTTGGTTTGATACTGGAACACATGATGCTTTAATAGAGACAGCAAGTTTTGTACAAACTATAGAAAAAAGGCAAGGAATGCAGGTTTGTTGTCCAGAAGAAATCGCATATAAAAACAAATGGATTTCAAAAGAACAATTATTAAAATTATCTATTCCGTTTATGAAAACTGAGTATGGAGAATACTTAAGAGATTTAGCAGAAGGAAAATTTACAGAAGAATAGAATTAGGAGAAAAGACATATGAACGAAATAATAGGATATTTAACTATATATATTTCAATATTATTTGGAAGTATATCTATTTCCAATATATTAAACAAAAGAATAGAATCTTGTATCATATTAGATATATTTTTGAAACTGATTTTATTATATATTTTTGGATTGATAGGACAATTATATATAGGAACAATAATAATAAATATAATTTCTATAATAATAGGAATTATAATAATTATAAAAAACAGAAAAAATGATAAATTTAAAAATAATATATTAACAACAGGAATGATATTTTTTACAATAATATATTTCTTATTTATAATATTTACTTATAAAAAAATATCAAATGTATGGGATGAATATTCTTATTGGAGTGTAGCATGTAAGAAAATGTTTTATAGTAACCAATTGCTTAATCCAAATTTGCAAGTAATATATCCACCTTTCCCTACAGTATTACAATATTACTTTACAGCAACAATAGGAAAATATAGTCAAGGTATAGAACTATTTGCAAATATTATTTTAGGTTTTTCTTTATTAATTCCACTATTTGAAAGAATAAAGAAAAATAGAAAAATTTCTAATATTTGCTTATCTATTATAATTATCTGTATACCAGCAATATTCCAATATGTACTATTTTATCAAGCTATATATGTTGATTCTATTTTAGGAATGTTAATAGGTTATATATTTTATCAATTATATTTTGAAAAAAATAATAATATAAAATGTATTTCTTTAATATTAGCTCTTATAGTGTTAACTTTAACAAAAATAACAGGATTTTATATTGCAATTATATTAATAGGGGTAATTGCTTTAAATAAAATCATTAACATTATTCAAAATATAAAAAAAGACAAAGAAAATAAAAAAGATAGCGAAAAAATTAGTAAAGAGAAACTTATTACAATTTTAAAAAATAACAGAAAATTTATATTAAATATTTTTATAATAGTATTAATCATATTTTTAACCTATTTTTCATGGAGCATATATACTAAAGATTATGGTCAGTATAAAGATGTAATAGAAAAAGAATATCAAGATGGCATTGATCAACATCAAAGTGTTATAGATGCACTCAAAACAATTATAACTACGATATTTGGAAGCAATAATGATACAGTTAATCATGATACTTCAAATAGAACATTATTACATAGTTTATATTTAAATTATTCAATAATAAATCCTGTTAAGATATCAATAGTGTCTTTTGCATTTATTTATATAATAGCAAGTTTAATTATTTATAAATTCTTTATAAATAAAGATAATAAGAGTAAATTTAAAAATATTATTATATCAATATTAATAGGGCTAATTGTATATACAGCATTTATACAATTAGCATATATAACAAAGTTTGGAATTGATGAAGCATTAAGACATGCATCAATTGATAGATATATAAATACTTATTTATTAGGTATGTTTATATTTTTAATATCAATAATATTAGAAAAATTTGAAGAAAGTGATAAAAATATTAGATTTAAATATATAATAGCTGTAATAATAATTCTTATGATTACTCCATTAAATATTATTACTGATGCAACTTTTGCTTCTGGTAATGAAAATGCTACGACAAGATATTATTTAACTCCTGTAATTAATGCAGCAAATTGTTTGAAAGAAAAATTAAATTCAAACGATAGAGTATATTTGATTAATCAGGAAGCTGACAAAAAAGTTTCATCTTGGCAATTAAAATATTTCTTAGTACCTAAAGTCGAAATTAAAATGACAAGAAAATTCGATAAAAACTTAGAAGAATTTAAATATAGTGATGGTACATTAAAAGAAAAATGGAAAAAACTTTTATATGATGAATATGACTACATCTATGTTTATAAAACTGATGAATACTTTAATGAATTTTCAAAGGATATATTTAAAAATACTACTGTAAAGAATTATACTTTATATAAAATAGAAAAAGAAAATATTAATAAAGAATTTAAATTAATAGAAGTAAATTAGGAGGAATAATAAATGAAAAATATTTTAGTAACAGGAGCAGCAGGATTCATAGGAGCAAATTTTGCAGAATATTTTGCAAATAAATACCCAGAATACAATGTAGTAGTTGTAGATAAATTAACATATGCAGGAAATCTAGAAAATTTAAAAAATGTCAAAGATAAAATAAACTTTGAGCAAGCTGATATCTGTGATTTTAACAAAATGACAGAAATATTTGATAAATATGATATTGATGGAGTTATTCACTTTGCAGCTGAAAGTCATGTTGATAATAGTATAAAAACACCATTTATTTTTACACAAACTAATGTCCTAGGAACACATACTCTATTGGAAGTAGCAAAAAGAAAATGGGGTGAAGGAAGCAAAAATAAATTTATGCATATCTCAACAGATGAAGTATATGGTGCATTAGGAGAAGAAGGATATTTTACAGAAGTTTCTCCAATAAAACCATCTAGTCCATACTCAGCATCAAAAGCAAGTTCTGATTTACTAGTAAAGGCATATCACGAAACATTTAAAATGAATGTAAATATTACAAATTGTTCAAATAATTATGGACCATATCAACATAATGAAAAATTAATTCCTCATATGATTAAATTAGCAATGAATAATGAACCATTACCTGTATATGGAACAGGAAAAAATATAAGAGACTGGTTATATGTTGAAGATCATTGCGAAGCAATTGATTTGGTTTTTCATAAAGGTGTAAATGGAGAAAGATATAATGTTGGTGGGCATAACGAAAAAAGAAATATAGAAATTGTTAAATTAATATTAAAACAATTAAATAAACCAGAAAGTTTGATAAAATATGTTGAAGATAGAAAAGGACATGACTATAGATATGCTATTGATCCAACTAAAATAAGTAATGAACTTCGGATGGCTTCCAAAAACTAAATTTGAAGATGGAATAGTAAAAACTATAGATTGGTATGTAAAACATCCAGAATGGCTAAAATAAAAGCTATATAAAAAGGAGAAATTTAATAATGAAAAAAATTAGTATAATAATACCAGCATATAATGAAGAAGAATCACTACCTATGCTATATGATAGAATTGAAAAATTGATTAATAGTATAAATAGCTATGAATTTGAAGTTTTATTTGTAAATGATGGAAGTAAAGATAATACAATTAAACTTATAAAGGAATTTAGACAAAAAGATAATAGAATTTGCTATATTGATTTTTCTCGTAATTTTGGAAAGGAAATTGCAATGATAGCAGGATTAGATTATGCAAAAGGAGATTGCGTAATTTTTATGGATGCAGACCTTCAAGATCCACCAGAGTTGATTCCAGAATTAATCAAATATTGGGAAGAGGGATATGATGATGTTTATGCAAGAAGAAGTAGTAGAAAAGGAGAAACTTTCTTAAAAAAATTTACTTCAAAAATGTATTATAAAGTATTACAAAGTTTAACAAGAATTCCAATTCAAAAAGATACAGGAGATTTTAGACTTTTAGATAGAAGATGTGTAAATGCTCTTAAAAAATTAAGAGAATCACAAAGATGTTCAAAAAGTATGTTTAGTTGGATAGGCTATAATAAAAAAGAAGTATTATATGAAAGAGATCCACGTATAGCAGGTAGTACAAAATGGAACTATAGAAGATTAATTGATTTGGCTATTGATGGAATAACATCATTTACTACATCTCCTCTTAGAATATCTACATATTTAAGTATACCAACATTCTTATCATTATTTGTATATTTTATTTATGTTATTATAAAGTGTTTTATTGTAAATGAAGCAGTACAAGCTTATCAAGCAATAATATTACTTATTCTATTTTTCTCTGGAATACAAATATTGTTGTTTGGAGTTATAGGAGAATATTTAGGAAGAATATTTAATGAAACAAAAAATAGACCATTATATTTTGTAAATGAATATAATGAAGAAAAAGAAATGAACGAATAGTAAAAAAGAATAAGTAAAAGGAAATATTAATATGAATTTAGAAGAAAATAAAATTATTAGTCCTGAACTTGAAAATAGCAGTGAAGATAAAATTGAAAGAACATTAAGACCAAAAACATTAAATGAATATATTGGTCAAGACAAAGTAAAACAAAATATGAAAATTTATATTGAAGCAGCTAAAAAAAGAAAAGAACCTCTAGACCATGTTTTATTATATGGACCTCCAGGTTTGGGAAAAACTACACTTGCAAATATAATTTCAAATGAGATGAAATCAGACATAAAAATAACATCTGGACCTGCCATAGAAAAACCAGGGGATTTAGCAGCTTTACTTACAAATTTGTCTGAATTTGATGTTTTGTTTATAGATGAAATACATAGATTAAATAAAAGTGTAGAGGAAGTTTTATATCCTGCTTTAGAAGATTATGCATTAGATATTATGATAGGAAAAGGAAATACTGCAAAATCTATTAGAATAGATTTGCCAAAATTTACTTTGATAGGTGCAACAACAAAAGCAGGTTCATTAACTACACCATTAAGAGATAGATTTGGTATTATTCATAGATTAGAATTATATAATGAAGAAGATTTATCAATAATAGTTAAACGTTCTGCTAGTATTTTAGACATTGAAATTGATGAAGAATCTAGTCATGAAATAGCAAGACGTTCTAGAGGAACACCAAGAATTGCAAATAGACTATTAAAAAGAGTAAGAGATTATGCATCTGTTTTAGGAAATGGAAATATAGATTTGAAAATAACTAAACATGCATTAAATCACCTTGAAATAGATGAAATAGGATTAGATGAAATAGATAGAAAGCTATTAGAAACTATGATTTTAAAATATCATGGAAAACCAGTAGGAATAGAAACTTTAGCAACTACTATTGGAGAAGAAATTGAAACAATAGAAGATGTATATGAACCATATCTAATTCAAGTTGGTTTTATTTCAAGAACACCAAGGGGAAGAGTTCCACTAATACAAGCTTATAAACATATGGGCATACCATATGAAAATGACTAATGATAAAATTCTAGAAAGGAAAAATAATGGAACAAATTATATATGTTGTATCTGTTATATTATTATTTTTAGCAGCTACATTAATTAAAATAAAAGATGAAAAAATTAATTTTATATCTCATTTAGGAATAAGTATAGTTGTTTTTTTATGTTATAACAGTTTTGTATGTTTGATTTTAACAATTATATGCATACCTACAAACTTAATAGCACTTTCAATTATAAATTTTATTATTTCATTAATTTTATTTGTAATTATAAAAAAACAAAATTGCATACAAAAATATACAATAAATTATAAAGATGTTATTGCTACAATATTAATTCTTATGATTGCTATAACTACATCAGTATTAAACTTTGGAAAAGATTTAAATATAAAATATTTAGCTACAGATGCTTCTATGCATTATAAAGCTGCAAAAGAATTTTCAGAAAATGATAAATTATTATATAAAGTAAACGAAGATATAGGAATTAGCAAAGAATTTATGACAGGAGCATATACAAATACAGGTATATTATTTAAAATTTTTAATCCTATAGTAGGAGAAATGAATTTATATAAAGTATTTATTTGTTTTGATATATTATTGTATTTCTTAACAGGTTTGATGTTATATATAGCAATATCAAAATTAATTAAAACAAAATTTACATATATTTTATCATTACTTTTTATTATATTATACTTGATAGGATATCCATTAAATAGTTTAATATTTGGATTTACATATTTTCAATTAGGAATTTTAATAGTAGAAACAATAGTTGTTTTTTTTCAAGAAGAAAAAAATGAAAAAATAAGTAAAAATAAAAAAATATTAGGAGCAATAATATTATTCCTTTTAAATTTTGGAGTATTCTTTTCTTATTTATTATTAGTACCTATAATATATGCAACAGAAGGTATATATTTTCTAATAAAAGAATATAAAAATAATAAAAAATATTTTACAAAAAAATCAATTTTAACTATATTATTTACATTAGTAATTCCTTTTATAATTGGAATATTCTATTTTGCATTACCACATTTATTTGCAAGACAAAGCGAATTCTTTTTACAAATAGAAGGATATATATATAGAAATTATTGGTCTAATTTTATTTTACTATTACCAATTGCTGTTTTATGCTTTAAAAAGAAAAATAATGAAATACAGTTTTTAGAAATATTGTTTATAACTTTATTTTTATTTATGATTGCAATGTTTATAGGAATTTGGAAATTTCAATTATCAAGTTACTATTATTGTAAAAATAATTTTTTGCTTTGGTTTATTTTATGGTATGGAATGTTATATAGTTTTAACATATATGCAGATAAAAAAATATTTAAAACTTTTATTATTATATATTCGATTTTATATATGTTTTTTACAGGATTACTTATTTATATAGGAACACCAATAAGTAAAAAAGTATGGGATAAAGAAACAATATTAAATTCTTTTGATATATATGGAATTAATAAAACTATTATAAAAACAGTAGATGTTGATTATACATACGATGAATTAGAATTAGTAAAATATGTTTATAATGATATAGATCTAAAAGAAAATAAAATATTAATATTAGCTAATGCTAGACAAGAATGCTGGTTTGATGGATTTTTTACATATAAAAATAGAGAAGATTTACAAAAACTAGTTTCAAAAGAAGAAATTCAAAATTGGAATGATAATGAAAAATATAAATATGCAATAATATTTAAAAGAAGTTATATATATGACCATTATAAAGATCTTTTTGAAGAGAAAAATGTATTATTTCAGAATGAGAGCGGAATAGTATTTGAAAATAATATTTAAAGAAAGGAGAATGTTAGAATAAAAAACTAACTAATAAATATATGAAATTATTATTACATACTTGCTGTGCACCTTGTAGTGTATATTGCATAGATTCATTAAGAAAAGAAAATATAGAACCTACTGTTTATTGGTATAATCCTAATATTCATCCTTATATGGAATATAAAGAAAGAAGAAATTGCTTAAAAGATTATACAGATTCAATAGGGGTACAAGCAATTTTTGAAGAAGATTATGGATTAGATAAATTTTGTAAAAATGTTATTTCCGATTTAGAAAATAGATGTAGCAATTATTGCTATAGAGTAAGATTAGAACAAACATGTAAATATGCAAAAGAAAATGGATTTGATACAATAAGTACAACATTACTTGTTAGCCCTTATCAAAAACATGATATATTAAAAGAAATAGCAGAAGAATTAGCAAAAAAATATGAATTAACATTTTTATATAGAGATTTTAGAGTTGGATTTAGAGAAGGACAAGCAAAAGCAAGAGAACTTGGTTTATATATGCAAAAATATTGTGGATGTGTTTTTTCAGAGGAGATGAGATATTATAACCGCAATCCTATACAAACCAGTAATACCAATGGTTACGAGATACCAAAAGAACCTAGAATGCAGGTTAAAAAAATAGAAAATAAAGAAGATTATATTGATTTACTTTTAGAGGCAGATCCTTCAAAAGACATGATACATAAGTATTTGAACGATTCTGATGTATATGCATTAAAAAAAGAAGATGAGCTAATTTCTATTGCAGTTATTTTGCACATTGATAGAAAAACATTAGAGTTAAAG
>JAAZCX010000017.1 GCA_012513065.1 Clostridiaceae bacterium
ATAGTTACTTCATTTGAAATTGCTGTATAATGTGCAATTAATCCGTTCTTGTGTAGTTTTATTATAATATGGAGTTACAACTAAAAGTGCATCAGCTCCGACACTTTGTGCATATTTTGATAATTCAATTGCAGATTTTGTGTTATTTGCTCCTGTTCCTGCAATAACAGGAATTCTTTTATTTACAGTATCAATAACAAATTTGATTGTTTTTTTTCTTTCTGTATCTGACATAGTTGCACTTTCACCTGTTGTACCACATACGATGATACTATCTACTCCTTGACTAATTTGAAACTCGATTAACTTTTTAAATTCATCAAAATTAATCCCATCTTCTGTAAATGGTGTGGAAATAGCTGTACCACAACCTTTAAATAAAATTTCTTTCATATTTTTTATCCTTTCTAAAAGGCAAATATAAAATAAAAACATAATTATATTTTTATTTTTCTTATTAAACATTATATGATAGTAATTAAAAAAAATAAATAGTTTTTATAATAATTGCTCTAAAATCTGAACAGCATTTGTAGCAGCACCTTTTCTAATATTATCAGATACTACCCAAAGATTAACTCCTGATTTTATACTTTCATCACGTCTTATTCTTCCAACAAAAACTTCATCTTTATTTGTTACAACAGTAGGAATAGGATATATATTATTATTAATATCATCCATAATTACAATTGATGGACTGTTTTTTAAAATATCAATTAATTCTTCTAATATAAAATTACGTTCAAATTCAATATTTATAGATTCACAGTGACAATTAAAAACAGGTACTCTTACAGCAGTTGCAGTTATTTTTAAATCAGGATTTTTTAAAATTTTGCGAGTTTCATTTATCATTTTTTCTTCTTCTTTTGTATATCTATTTTTTAAAAACACATCAATATGAGGTAAACAATTGTTAAAAATAGGATAAGAAAACTTTTTAAGTAAATAAGTATTATTTATATTATTAATATTATTAATATTTTCTGATAAAATTGTGTTAAAAGAGCAAATACCATTTTCTAAATCATTTATTCCATTTGAACCTGCACCAGAAACAGCTTGATATGTAGAATAAATAATTCTTTTAATTTTATATTTATCATCTAAAGGCTTTAAAGCAACTACTGCTTGAATAGTTGAACAGTTTGGATTTGAAATTATATAATTATGTTTTTTTATTTCTTCAGAATTAACTTCAGGTATAATCAAAGGAACGTTTAAATCCATTCTAAAAGCATTACTATTATCAATAACAATACATTTTTTAGAAGCTGCAATAGGTGCAAATTTTTTTGCAATATCTGAACCTGCAGAGAAAATAGCAAAATCAAAATTTTCATCAAAAGATGATTCTTTCAATTCTTGAACTTCATATTCTTTATTCATAAAAATTAGTTTTTTTCCAGATGATTTTTTTGAAGCAAATAAAGTATAATTAGAAATAGGTAATTTTTTTTCTTCCAATACTTTTAATATAGTTCTACCAACTACACCGTGTTGCACCTATAATTGCTAACTTATAATCTTTCATAAAAAACCTCCTATAGTTTTTTTATAATATATGTAAAAAAATATAATAAGTGAATGAAAATAAACTATTAAATATACAAACAAAAATTTGTAAAAACATTGACAATACAATTAAGAAATTATATAATTTTTTAAGAAAGTAAGGAGAAGATATGCAAGGATTAGAAAAAGAAATTCAATTTATTAAAGGAGTAGGACCAAATAGAAGTGCTCTTTTACAAAAATTAGGAATATCTACATTAGAAGATTTAATTACATATTATCCAAGAGAATATGAAGATAGAAGTAAACCAAAAGCAATTGCTGAATTGGTAGATGGACAAGAAAATTTGATTGAAGCAGTTGTTGTGTCAAAAATGAGTGAACAGAGAATTAGAAAAAACATGGCAATATATAAACTAATAGTAAGAGATGAAACAGGAACTTGTTTACTTATATGGTTTAATCAAAGTTATTTAAAAAATAAATTTATGATAGGACAAAAATATAAGTTTTATGGAAAAGTATCTATTAAATCTGGAAAAATAGAAATGAATTCTCCTGTATACGATGAACAAGAAAAAACAAGAAATACAGGGAAAATTATTCCAATATATCCAGCTACATTTGGACTTGCGCAAACAACAATAAGACAGGTTATGGAAAATGCAATACAAATAATAAATAGTGAAAAAGATTTATTAGAGGAAACTTTACCAGATTATATAAAAACAGAATATAAATTAGAAGATATAAAAACTGCAATAAATCAAATACACTTTCCAGCTGATTTTAATGAATTTGAAAATGCAAGAAAAAGACTAGTATTTGAAGAATTGTTATCAATGCAACTTGGCTTAATTACATTAAAGAACAAATATACAAAACAAGAAAAAGGAATTGCTTTTGATAAAAGAGTAATCATTTCAGATGTTATAAATGAATTACCTTTTAAACTTACAAAAGCACAACTTAAAGTATTAGAAGAAATATATAATGATATGGAAAAAGATAAACCAATGAATAGGTTACTACAAGGAGATGTAGGTTCTGGAAAGACAGTAGTATCAATAATTAGCGCATATAAAGCAGTAAAATGTGGTTATCAAGTAGCTATTATGGCACCAACTGCAATACTTGCAAGTCAACACTTGGAATCTTTTGAAAACATTTTAAACAATTTTGGAATAAAATGTGGATTATTAATAGGAAGTATTACTAAAAAGAAAAAAGAAGAACTATTAGAAAAGTTAAGAAATGGTGATATAGATATTTTAATTGGTACACATGCGTTATTAGAGGAAAACGTAACATTTAAAAATTTAGGATTAGTTGTAACTGATGAACAACATAGATTTGGAGTAAGACAAAGATCAATAATTAATAAAAAAGGAAAAAATCCAGATGTATTGGTAATGACTGCAACTCCAATTCCTAGAACATTAGCACTTATTTTATATGGAGATCTAGATATATCAATTATAGATGAATTACCTCCAAATAGAAAGAAAATTGATACTTTTGCAGTAGATAAAAATATGGAAGATAGAGTAAATTCTTTTATAAAAAAACAAATAAAAGAAGGAAGACAAATATATGTTGTTTGTCCTTTGGTAGAAGAAACAGAAGAGATTAATGCTAAAGCAGTTTTAGAATTATATGAAAAATATAAAAATGAAATATTTTCAGAATATAAAGTTGAATATTTACATGGAAAAATGAGACCAAAAGAAAAAGATTTTATAATGCAAGAATTTAAAAATGGTAATATAGATATATTAATATCTACAACAGTTATTGAAGTTGGAGTTAATGTACCAAATGCAAGTATAATGGTTGTAGAAAATGCAGAAAGATTTGGACTTGCACAATTACATCAATTAAGAGGAAGAGTTGGAAGAGGGGAATACCAATCATATTGTATATTAAAATATAATAGTAATTCAGAAGTTGTAAAAGAAAGAATGAAAATAATGCAACAAACAAATGATGGATTTATAATTGCTCAAAAAGATCTAGAATTAAGAGGAAGCGGAGAATTCTTTGGGACTAAGCAACATGGAATACCAGAATTTAAAATAGCTAATCTTTTTGAAGATATGCCAGTATTAAAAACAGTACAAAATTTAGTTATACAAATAGAAGAACAAGATCCTAAATTAGAACTTGAAAAGAATAAACCATTAAAGAATTTAATTGATAAAAAGTTTACAGATAGAATAGAAATTTAAACTAATTAGTTTAAATTTAATGTTTAACATTATAAAACTTAACTGCTATTATATTTATATAATTATAGAAAGGAGATACAAATGAAAAAATCAATGAAAGAAAAAGGAATAACTCTTATAGCATTAGTTATAACAATAATTATATTAATTATTTTAGCAGGTGTTACAATAAATTTGCTATTAAATAGAAATGGAATAATTGATAAAACAAATCAAGCAAAACAAGATTATACAAAACAACAAATAAAAGAACAGATAGAATTTGAAATAGCAAATATAAAAATAGCTAAGATTGAAGAAAAAAGTGATATACAAGTAGAAGATTTAAATAGATTAACTAATATTGGTGCAAATATTATTTCTTTAGGATCACCTTCAATAATTGAATATAAAGGTTATGAAATGAAAATTAACGACAAATATTCTGTAACAGAAATAGAAAAAGTAGATGCAACAAAAACAGAAGTAAGCGTAAAAGATATAACAGATACTGGATTTACAATTGTAGCGAAAAATAGAAGCTCAAATGTAAAATTTAAATATTATGTTGATGGAGTAGCTCAAAATGAAGAACCAACAGAACAAAAAGAATTTATTGTTACAGGAAAACAAGAAGCTACATTATACAAAAACATATATGTAGAAACATTTATTGAAGAGAATGTAATAGAAAGTTCAAAAATAGAAGCAACAACGTTAAGTATATGGAAGATTGTATTAAGTAAGGCAGGAATAGATTCTACACAATATAATGATTTTACTGAAGCTATGACTAGCGAAAATATTAATTTAATAGCAAATTCAAAAGATTCTTTAGATAATATAGGAAAGTTATTTTCAAATGCAACATATTTTGAAATTATAGCAAATAATAATATTTTAATGAGTGCAATATGCGAAAATAGTAATGCTAGGTTAGAAATGTATAATAATTATACAACAACAGAAAGTATTATAGCAAATTCACAAGTAGCTTTAAGTGCTATGCAATCAAGCACTAGATATGTAGTATTAAGTAAAAATATATATAAATATGCAGGCGATATTTCATTTACAACTATGTATAATGATAAAGCTTTTGTTCTAGGAGTGTCTCAAGGAAGAAATACAGATGGAGGATTTAAAACAGAAGTAGGAAATTTATTATCTGTAAGTGGAGGAATACAAAAACAAACAGCTAATTATACAAATGCAACTACAGGATTGAAATATAGAATAAATAAATTTGCGTCTATTGTAAATTTAGATCCATATGGTAGAGATCCATCACAATCTAGTATATGGATTAATATATATGGATATGTAGCAATATTTAAGATATAAAAAATTAAATTCTCAATATTATATTTAATATTGAGAATTTTTTAAGTAAAAATAAAGAAAAAATAAAATCATAAAAAGCTAAAAATTTGCTTTAAATCTTGACATTTACATAAAAAAATAATAATATAATAGTGAAAAATGAATAATAAAGGAGAAAGAATTTTATGCATACACAAATTCTAACTTCAAAATATGGAGCTGAATTAATTAGCTTTAAAATTAATGGAGAAGAAAAAATACACCAAGGAGAAGATTGTGTAGATGAGAATGGAAAAGTATATTGGAAAAAGCATTGGCCAGTATTATTTCCTACTGTCGGAAAATGCAAAAAAAATCAAACTATTATTAATGGTAAAACATATGAAACACAAATAGATGGTTTTATTAGAGATATGGAGTTTGAACCAGTAACAAAATTAGATAATTTCCACTCTTATATATATAAAAGTAATAAGAAAACAATTGAAAAGTATCCTTATGAATTTTCTTTAACAGTAACATATCGTTTAGATGAAAATAAATTAACAACAATTTATAAAGTAATAAATGAAGGAGATACTGATATGCCTTTTGGTATAGGAAGTAAGCCTGCATTAAAATTAGATAAAAATGAAGCGGATAAAGAAAATTATTATTTGGAATTTGAAGAAGAAGAAAAGAAAATACATTTTTTATATTTGGTAGATGGATTAATAGGAACAGAATATGCTAAGAATATTATAGTTAATGATAAACAAATATTATTAAATGAACACACTTTTGATAATGATGCTCTTATCGTAAAAGGTTTTAAATCAAATAAAATAACTTTAAAAAATAAAAAAGATGGTAAACCAATATTTACAGTAGATTATACAGGATTTCCATATTTAGCAATATGGTCAAAAGCGAAATCACCATTTATATGTATAGAACCATGGATGACTACTCCAGATAATGCAAATGGATCAGGAGTATTTAGACAAAAAAATGATATTTTATTATTACCACCTAAAAAAGAATTTGAATGTAAATATACGGTGGAATTTTTCTAAAAAGGATGTTGAAAAAATGGAAATAGTAAAAATAATAGGAATGATAATAGGATTTTTATTAATGGCAATAGCTGTTATAGCAATTTTTGATGCTAGAAAATTAACAAAAAAACTATTTGGTTTTTCTGATCAAAACGAAGGTTCAAAATGGATGAAAATAGGAGGATTTCTATTATTTATTGTGGGAATATTAATATTATATTTTGTATTTTGAAAATTCAGTTGCATAAAAATAAAAAATAGTATATAATATAAGAATATTAAGAATAATAAAAACTTAGAAAAAGAGGAGTACATTTTTTAGTAACTATAACAGAGAATAGAGGTAGTCGGCTGAGAGCTTCTAATAGTAAAAGAAAATGGAAGGTAGCTTTGGAGTTGATATAGTGAAATAACAGTAATTATATCCGCTATATGCTAGCGTTACAAGCAAATTAAGATACAAATATTTTATAAAATATTTGTAAATTAAGGTGGTACCGTGAGAAATAATATGCTCGCCCTTATGTAATAGGGGCGAGTTTTTTGTAGCTAAATAAAAGGAGGAAAATAAATATGTGCGAACATACAAAACACGAACTAGAAGGAAAATATGATCCAAAAGAATTTGAAGAAAAATGGTATGAAAAGTGGGAAGAAAAGGGATATTTTAAACCAGATAATGATAAAACAAAAAAAACTTATACAATAGTTATTCCACCACCAAATATTACAGGAAAACTTCATATGGGTCATGCATTAGATGATACTATTCAAGATATATTAATAAGATATAAAAGAATGCAAGGATTTAATACATTATGGATTCCAGGAACAGATCATGCTGCAATAGCAACAGAAGCAAAAATTGTAGAGAAAATGAAAGAAGCTGGAATTACTAAAGAAGATATAGGAAGAGATGGATTCTTAGAAAGAGCTTGGGATTGGAAAAAAGAATATGGTGGAGCTATAGTAAATCAAATAAAAAAATTAGGATGTTCTTGTGATTGGTCAAGAGAAAGATTTACTATGGATGAAGGATTATCAAAAGCTGTACAATATGTATTTATTAAATTATATAATGAAGGATTAATATATAAAGGAAAAAGAATGATCAACTGGTGTCCTTATTGTAATACTTCTATTTCAGATGCTGAGGTAGAATATGAAGAGGAACCAACACATTTATGGCATATTCGTTATAAAGTAAAAGATGAAGATAGATATATAATTGTTGCAACAACAAGACCAGAAACAATGCTTGGAGATACTGGAGTTGCTGTTCATCCAGATGATGAAAGATATACAGATTTAATAGGAAAAACAGTTATATTACCAATAATGAATAAAGAAATACCAATTATTGCAGATCCATTTGTAGAAAAAGAATTTGGAACAGGTGCAGTAAAATTAACACCAGCACATGATCCTAATGATTATCAAGCAGCATTAACACATAACTTAGAAATCATTGAAGTATTTGATGAAACCTTTAAAATGGGTAATTTAGTAGAAGAATATAAAGGTATGGATTTATTAGAAGCAAGAAATAAAGTAGTAGAAAAACTAGAAGAAATTGGAGCTCTAGTAAAAATTGAAGATTATAGTCATAATGTTGGAAAATGTTATAGATGCCATAATACAATTGAACCTAAAATATCTGAGCAATGGTTTGTAAAAATGGAACCTTTAGCAAAACCAGCAAATGAAGCAGTTAGAAACGGAGATATTCGTTTTGTTCCTTCAAAATATGATAAAACATATTTTGCATGGATGGATAATGTAAAAGATTGGTGTATATCAAGACAATTATGGTGGGGACATAGAATACCAGCTTATTATTGTGATGATTGTCATGAAGTAATGGTAGAAAGTGAAATGCCTGAAAAATGTAATAAATGTGGAAGCACACATATACATCAAGATGAAGACACATTAGACACATGGTTTAGTTCAGCTTTATGGCCATTTTCAACACTTGGTTGGCCAGAAGAAACTGAAGATTTTAAATATTTCTATCCAACATCAACATTAGTAACAGCATATGATATTATATTTTTCTGGGTTGCTAGAATGATTTTTTCTGGAATAAAACATACTAATGAAGCACCTTTTAAAGATGTATTAATACATGGAATTGTGAGAGATGCTCAAGGAAGAAAGATGTCTAAATCATTAGGAAATGGAATTGATCCATTAGAAATAATAGATAAATATGGAACAGATTCATTACGTTTCTCTTTAATTCATGGAATTTCAGCTGGAAATGATATTAGATATATGCCAGAAAAATTAGAAGTAGCTTCTAATTTTGCAAATAAATTATGGAATGCATCTAAATTTGTACTAGGAAATATAAAAGAAAATACAAGTAAAGAATATTTAGAAAGTGAAGAATTACCAAGTAATTTAACATATGAAGATAAATGGATTTTATCTAAATTAAATGAAATTATAAAAGAAATTACTTATAATTTGGATAATTATGATATGGGAGTTGCTTTACAAAAAACATATGACTTTATTTGGAATGAATTTTGTGATTGGTATATAGAAATGGTTAAAACACGTTTATATAATGAAGATTGCGAAACAAAAGATGCTTGCATATGGACATTAAATAAAGTTTTAGTAAATTCTTTAAAATTATTACATCCAGTTATGCCATTTATGACAGAAGAAATATTTATGAAATTATATCATGAAGATGAAAGCATAATGATTTCAAAATGGCCAGAATATAATGAAAAATGGAATTTTGAAAAAGAGGAAAACGCTATAGAACAATTAAAACAGATTATAGTTGGAATTAGAAATTTAAGAACATCACAAAATATACATCCTTCTAAAAAATCAAAATTAATTTTTGTAACAAAAGAATTAAAAGATATGATAGATTCTTCAACTACAATGATAGAAAAATTAGGATTTGCAAATGAATTACAAGTAAAAGAAGAGAAAGAAGGAACACTTGAAAATGTTACATCTATAATGACAGAAAAAATGGAAGTTATAATTCCACTTGGTGATTTGATAGACAAAGAAGCAGAAAAGCAAAGACTTGAAGAAGAAATTAGAAAACTAGAAGCAGAAGTACAAAGAGCAGAAAAAATGCTTTCTAATCCAGGCTTCGTAAGTAAAGCACCAGCACAAAAAATAGATGAAGAAAAGGCTAAATTAGAAAAATATAAAACATTATTAGAAACATCAAAAGAAAGACTTGAAGGATTAAAATAAAAATAGAACCACCTTATATTGGTGGTTTTATTTTTTATAAGGATAAATATATTAAGATAATGAAATATTAAAAAATAAAAAACAAGTTACAATTATATTATATTTTTACAAAATTGTTGAAAAAATTGTATATGAAAGTTATAATATAGAAAAGAAAAGGAGTGAACAAAAGAAGATGAATTATAATGTAAGAAACAAAGGAATAACATTAGTTGCTTTAGTAATAACAATAGTAGTACTTAGTATTATTACAGGTGTAACTATTGCAGCATTCTCAAACAACTCAATTGTGGATAAATCAAAAAAAGCTAAAGATGAGACCATTAAAATGCAAACTGAAGAATAAATATATTTATACTTGAAAGAATGGAATATTGAAAATGCAAATACAAATCAAGAAAAAACATTAGAAGATTTTTTTGACCAAAAACTACAACAAGGTAATATACAAAAAGTAGAAAAAGAAGATGAAAATATAGAAATAGTTAAAAATGGATATATAATAACTATAAATTCTGAAGGAAAAATAATTGGATAAATACAAAAAGCAGCTATTAGACCTGAAATAAATAATATAAAAATAACATCTGAAACAGGAACAGAACAAGTTGGAAATTTTAGTGTACTAAGTGGAGAAAAATTAAAAATATCATTTGATACTTCGATAGAAAATGGAGAAATTATAAGTGTTCAACCTAATTTACCATATATAACAAATGGGACAGAACAAAAAGTAGAATTTATAATTAAAGGAATAGTTAATGGACAAGAATGTACGAGAATAAAACAAATATCTCTTACTAGTAAGTATGCTAAATCAATGGATTCACTAATAGAGGGAGTTTCAAATTTAGAATCAAGTGGAAAAACAAAAATACAAGTAAGTACAGAAAGTGATACACAAACATATGATGCAAACGCAATAGTTTATGATGGAAATTTAGTATTAGATGGACAAAAAACAGTTGAAGGTTGTACTTTAAATAACAATATTTATGAATTTGGAAATAAAACAGAAGATGTTGCTAAAAGTCAAACAGATATGGCTAAAAATATGGTAATACTTAAGGTAAATGGAGATTTAACTATTAATGAAGGAATTACAGTAACTGCATGTAAAAGTGATAGTGGTTTTGGAGGACCAAAAGGAATGTTGATATATTGTACAGGAACATTAACAAATAATGGTACAATAAGTATGACAGCAAGAGGAGGAATAGCAAAAGGACAAAACATTTACTTATGGAAAAATGAAAACAATGAGACTAATCCATATGAATATATTCCAGCAACTGGAGCAGCTGGTGCAGCACAAGTTGGAGGTTCAGGAGGTTCATCAATAATTACTCTAAACAGAGATAATAGAACTGTAAATTGTGCAAATGTAACATCAACAGGAAATGGTGGAAATGGTTTCACTGTTATGGGATATGGCCGAACAGCAGGTGGTGGAGCAGGAAATCCATGCGGAACAGGAAGTATTAATGCGGAAGTGAATCCTACATATAATGGACAAAACGGAACGGGTGGATTACTAATAATTTATGCAAATATAATTAATAACGGAA
Organism: Clostridiaceae bacterium; assembly: GCA_012513065.1. Lineage (GTDB taxonomy): Bacteria > Bacillota > Clostridia > TANB77 > CAG-508 > UMGS1663. Next base: position 10,888 of record JAAZCX010000017.1, read on the forward strand.
GTAATTCTGAAATACTATCTCAAGGATCATCAGGAGGAAATGGAATGGTAGGAGGAGGAGCTTCTGGAGGAGGCTCAATAAATATATTTGTAAAAAAAGAATATAATAATCAACCTAAAAATATAAATGCAAATGGGGGAAGTGCTACAGGAACAATTACATTAAGCGGAAAAGGTGGAAACGGAAGTGTATCAGTAGGAAGTGTTGAAACAGAAAATTATGTAAGTATTTATAAAAACTATTAAAAATTAAAATAAAAAATTATAGATAGAGGTAAATTATTTAAATTTATCTCTATTTTTGTGTGTAAAAATATGTCGAAAACTTCTAAAAAAACGGCAAAACTTCTTAAATTTCGCTATTGGAAAATAATGGTAATTACAGTATAATAGGACAAACTAAAAAGGAAAAGGAGGAATAAAGTTTGAATGTGAATTATGAACAGAAAAACAAACTTCTTTTGCTAGAAATAACAGAAGAAATAGACCATCACACAAGTGAAAAAATAAGGAGGAGAGCGGATAATGAAATTACTAGATATATGCCAAGAAAAGTTATATTTGATTTTAGTAATGTCACTTTTATGGATAGTGCAGGAATAGGTGTAGTACTTGGAAGATATAAAATGATAAAAATGTTAGGAGGAACATTAGAATTAAAAAATGTTTCATTAAATTTAAAGAAAATATTTGAAATGAGTGGAATTACAAAAATATGTCCAACAACAATAAAACAGGCAATATAAATAAAATGAAAGGAGATATAAAAATAAATGAAAAGTATTTATGAAAATGAAATGAAATTAGAATTTATAAGCAAATCTAATAACGAAGCATTTGCAAGAATTAGTGTTGCAGCTTTTGCAGCACAATTAGATCCAACTGTCGAAGAAATTTCAGATATAAAAACTTCTGTATCAGAAGCTGTTACCAATTCAATAATTCATGGATATGAAGATACAGAAGGTATTGTAAAAATTATTTGTAAAATTATTGGAAACTCCATCATTATTGAAATTTCAGATACAGGTAAAGGAATAGAAAATATAGAAGAAGCAAAAAAACCGCTATATACTTCTAAACCAAATTTAGAAAGATCTGGAATGGGCTTTACTATAATGGAAAGTTTTATGGATGAAATGAAAATAGAATCAATATTAGGAATAGGTACAAAAGTAACTATGAAAAAACTAATAAAAAAAGAAGAAATAACTGATGAAGACATATCTAAAGTTTTAAGTCAAATAGGTCAAAAAGAAAGTAATGAAAATTAAAACTAGAAGGAGGAGAGTGTGTCATCAAAAATGGTATATGAAAATAAAATTGAAGATATATTAGAGGCTCAAAAAGGGAACCAAGATAAGATGACAAAATTAATAGAAGAAAATAATGGACTTATTTGGAGCATTGTAAAAAGATTTAAAGATAGAGGTTATGAAATTGAAGATTTATACCAAATAGGTAGTATTGGTCTTATAAAATCAATAAAAAAGTTTGACAGTTCTTTTGATGTTAAACTTTCAACTTATGCTGTTCCGTACATATTAGGAGAAATAAAAAGATTTGTACGTGACGATGGAAGTGTTAAAGTAAGTAGAAGTATAAAAGAATTGGCAATAAAGATAAGAGATTTACAGTCTAAATTTCTAAAGGAAAAAGGTAGAGAAATTACAATATTAGAAATTGCAAATGAATTAAAAACAGCTAAAGAGGAAGTTGCATTAGCAATGGATTCTTTAAAACCAACAATTTCTATTTATGAAGGAAGCTATGAAAAAGAAAATGGAGAAGGAAGTATTTCATTTATAGATACATTAAGTACTAATATAGATGAAACAGAACAATTAGTAAATAAATTATCTATAAAGGAAGTGATACATGAACTAAAAGAAAGAGAGAAAGAGATTATAATGTTACGTTATTATAAAAATAAAACACAAATAGAAGTAGCAAAAATATTGGGAATTAGTCAAGTTCAAGTATCTAGAATAGAGAAAAAAATATTAAATTCAATGAAAGTAAAATTAGCCATGTAGCCTGAAAGGAGTTCTTGTGAGAAAAATATTATTATATATTTTAATATTTATAACAATTTGCTTTGCTATTCCTATTTTACTAACTAATAAACCTAAAAAAGAGGTAGTGTCAGAAATAAAAGAACAAAGTATGCAAAATAATGAAAATACAGAAAACATAAAAGAATATGATTATAAACAATATAATAATATTAAATTATTACATACTAGTATAGATACAATAGAGGAGATTCCTATAGATGAATATCTTTATGGAGTCGTATCAGCAGAAATGCCTGCAAGTTTTGAAAAAGAAGCATTAAAAGCGCAAGCAATAGTTGCTAGAACATATACTATCTTTAAAATTGAGAATAATAATAAAAAACATGGTGAAGCACATATATGTGATGAATCAACTTGTTGCCAAGCTTGGATTACAAAAGAAGAAAGATTATCAAAATGGCAAGAATCATCCAGAGAAGAAAACTGGAGTAAAATAGTACAAGCTGTTGATGAAACAAAAGGAAAGATTATTATATATGAAGGAAAACCAATTAATGCATTTTTCCATTCAAATAGTGGTGGAAAAACGGAAACAACAATAAATGTATGGGGTGGTAGTGAATATCCGTATTTACAATCAGTAGAAACTGCAGGAGAAGAACAATATACTCAATATAAATCAGAGGTGATATTGAGTAAAAAAGATTTTATAGAAAAGATAAAAAAAGAACATGAAAATGTATCTGTAGATTTTTCTAAACAAGATGAGATTAAAATTTTAGAATATACAGAATCTAATAGAGTAAAAAAAATAAAAATAGGAAATATTGAACTTTCTGGAGTTGAACTAAGAACTTTAATAGGATTAAAATCTACAAACTTTAATATAGAAATACAAGAAGAAAATATTAAGTTTAATGTTTTAGGATATGGTCATGGAGTAGGAATGAGTCAGACAGGTGCAGATAGTATGGCAAAACAAGGAAATAATTATGGAGAAATAATAAAACATTTTTATACAGGTATAGAAATTGTTGATATATAAAAGTAACATTGTATAAAAATGTAAAGAATGGAAATAATTTAACTGAAAAGAAAAAATACAAGGAGGAGAAAAATATATGAGAAGGAGAAATAGAAGACCTTTGAGTGATGAGAGGGAAACTAAAAAAATGATAATAATATCTCTTTCAGTTTTAATTATTTCAATTATTGCATTTGTAGTTACTTTTATTATTTATAATAATTATTTAAATAAAGGTACACAAGTAGCAGAGAATAGGAAAAATAGTATTACAGATTTAAGAAATGTAAATAACACTGAAAGTTTATCTCAAGCTAGTTTAAGTATAGGAAAAACAATTAATGAAGTACAAGAAGAAAATGTACAAAGCAATCAAGCTGTAACTAATAAAATAGCTATTAATACTTCAAATATGGAAAAAGAAAATATAAATAGTGAAAATATTACTACAACTTCAAATACAAAAGTATTAAATGAACAAGAAGCAAAACCAACAACAAAAGTTGAAAAAATTCCAGATCCAACATTCATAAAGCCTGTAGATGGTGAAACAACAGTAAATTTTGCTAAAGACAATTTAGTGTATTCAAACACATTGCAAGAATGGGTAACACATAAAGGAATTGACATTGAAGCAGATAAAGCAACAATTGTAAAAGCATCAGCAGAAGGAACTGTTAAATCTATAAAAAATGATCCTAGGTATGGCATTACAGTTGTAGTAGAACATGTAAATGGATATACAAGTGTATACTCAAATTTATTGACTGCTGAGTTTGTAAAAGAAGGAGAAAAAGTAAAACAATCACAATCTTTGGGAACTGTAGGAAATACTGCTGTCTTTGAAATAGCAGATGAAGCACATTTACATTTTGAAATACTAAAAAATGGCGAACAAGTAGATCCAGCATTATATATTAAATAGTATAAAAATATAATAAAAGAAAAAACAAAAGAGTAAAACAACAAAATAAAATAAAAGAACAAATAAGAAGTCAGTATATAAAATATGTACTGACTTCTTATTTGTTGATTAATAAAATAAATTGTGATAATATAACCAATATAGAGTAAATTAAAATAAAAAGGAAGTAAAAACTATGAGACAATCTGTTTTACAAATAAGTAAAAATGCTTTTAAGTATAATATAAATCAAATAAAAGAAATAGTAGGAAAAGATAGAACAATAATGCCAGTTATTAAAGCAAATGCTTATGGTACATATATAAATAAAAATATAGATTTAATAAATGAATTTGAAATCGTTGCAGTTGCAATTGTACAAGAAGGAGTAGAACTTAGAAAATTAGGATATAATAAAGAAATTTTCTTATTAAATCAACCATATAAAGAGGATATTGAGGATATTATTAAAAATGATATTACAGTTGGAGTTGCATCAAAAGAATTTATAGAAGAACTAGGTAAAAATAATAAACAAGTAAAAGTTCATATAGAATTAGAAACCGGAATGGGAAGAACAGGTGTATATATTAAAGATATAGAAGATTTTATAAAATTATTAAAAAAATATAATAATATAAAAGTTCAAGGAATATATACACATTTATCATCACCAGATTTTGATTATGATTATACAAATAGGCAAATCGAATTATTTGAGATAGGTGTAGAAAAAATAAAAAAAGAATTTAACAATATAAAATATATTCATTGTTCAGCATCAAACGGTATTTTGAATTTTAAAAAAGGAGTTGCTAATTTAGCAAGAGCTGGAATAATTATGTATGGTTATCCAGCATCAGATACTACTTTTCAAAAAATTGATTTAAAACCAGTAGCAAAATTAAAATCTAAAATATCTTTTATAAAAGAAGTAGAACCAGAAACAAGTATTAGTTATGGAAGAACATTTATATCAAAAGAAAAAATGAAAATAGCAACAGTAGGAATAGGATATGCAGATGGAATAAGGAGAGAACTTTCAAATGTAGGATCAGTAGTTATTTTAGGTGAAAAAGCAAAGATAGTTGGTAAAGTATGTATGGACTCTTTTATGGTTGATGTTACAAAAATAGAAAATGTAAAAGTAGGAGATGATGTGTATATCTGGGATAATGAAAAAGTTTTATTAGAAGATATAGCACAAATATGTAAAACAATTAATTATGAGATATTATGCAATGTATCAGAAAGAGTACCAAGAGAGTTTGTAGATTAAAAATATATTTTAATATATAAGGAGCAAAAAAATGTCAAATGTAAATTGGACGAAGGAACAAAAACAAGCAATTGAAGAAAAGAACACAAATTTATTAGTAGCGGCTGCAGCACGGAAGTGGAAAGACAGCTGTGTTAGTTGAGAGAATAATACATAAAATAATAGATGAAAAAATAGATATTGATAAAATTTTAGTAGTTACATTTACAAATGCTGCTGCTTCAGAAATGAGAGAAAGAATATTAGATGCAATTTATAAAAAAATTGAGGAAGACCCTGAAAATATACATTTGCAAAAGCAAATAACGTTATTAAATAAAGCAAGTATATGTACAATACATTCTTTTTGCCTAGATATTATTCGTAATTACTTTTATCAAATAAATATTTCTGGAAACTTTCAAATAGGTGATACAGCAGAAATGGAATTATTAAAGCAAGAAGCATTAGAAGAATTATTTGAAGAAAAATATATTGATAAAGATGAAAAATTTTTAAAATTAATAGATACATATGCGACTTATAGAGGAGATGAACCTTTAAAAGAATTAATACTAAAAATAGAAAATCAAATTCAAAGTAATCCATTTCCTAAGAAGTGGTTAGAAGAAAAAGTAGAAATGTTTAATTTAAATGAAAATATAAATAAAGACTTTTCTGAAACAATATGGGGAAAGATTTTATTAGATGAACTATCTGAGAAATTATCAGAAAGTTGTTTGAAATTAAAACAAGTAGAAAACAATTTAAAAAAATATCCAGAATTAGAAAAATATACATTAACAATAATAAATGATAGAGAACAATTAAAACAAATACAGAATAAAATAGAAAATGGAATAAACAATATTTGGGATGAAACGTATAATGAAACACAACAATTATGTTTTGATAAGTGGCCAATAGATAAAAAAGTAACAATAGAATATAAAAATGAAGCAAAACAAATAAGAGATAAGATAAAAAAAGAAGTAACTTCAAATATTGAAAAAACTCTTATATATTCTTCAAAAGAAGCTAATGAAACGATATACCACATGTATGATATATTAAAGAATTTAAAAGAAGTTATATTTGAATTTGAAGAAAAATTTGCTGAAAAAAAGAAAGAAAAGAATCGTATAGATTTCAATGATATAGAACATTTAGCATTAAAAATATTAGTAAAAGAAAAAGATGGAGAAATTTTACCAAGTGATATAGCAAAAGAATTACAAAATAATTTTTGTGAAATTGCTATAGATGAATATCAAGATAGCAATTTAGTACAAGAATATATATTAAATAGTGTTTCTAAGAAAAACAACATGTTTATGGTAGGAGATATAAAACAAAGTATTTATAGATTTAGACAAGCAAGAGTAGAATTATTTTCAGAAAAATATAAAAATTATTCTAAAATTGATGAAGAAGATATAATAGAAACAAATGGAAGAAAAATTCAATTATTTAAAAATTTCCGTAGCAGAGAAGAAGTTTTAAAATTTACTAACTGGGTATTTAAAAATATAATGACTGAAAAATTAGGAAATGTAGAATATACTGAAGAAGAATATCTGAATTTAGGAGCAGAATATCCAATAATATCAGAAAAAGAAATAATAATACCAGAATTACATGTATTAGATTTAGAAAAAGAAGAAAATAAAAATGAGGAACAAGAAGAAACAGAAGAAAAAGATCAAATAAATATAGTTGAAAAGAATGAAGAAGAAGCAAAATTAGTAGCAAGCAGAATTGAAAAATTAATAAAAGATGGTTATACAATTTATGATAGAAAAAAAGGTATTAGAAAAGTTAAATATAAAGATATAGCTATTTTATTAAGAAGTACAGCAAATATAGCACCAATTTATGAAAAAGAGTTAATAAATAAAAATATTCCTGTATTTTGTGATACATCTGCACAATATTTAGAAACTACAGAAATACAAACTATAATATGTTTATTGAAAATATTAAATAATCCAATGCAAGATATTCCACTTGTTACAGTACTAAGATCACCAATTGGAAATTTCAATGATAATGAGTTAATAAACATTCGTATGCATGAGCAAAATGGATATTTTTATGAATCGTTATTAAAATCAAGAATATCAGTAGAAGAAGAATTGAAGAATAAAATAAATTCTTTTTTAGAGAAAATAGATAATTGGAGAAAAGAAGAAAAAGAGAAACCGTTAGATGAATTAATTTGGCAAATATATCAAGAAAGTAATTATTACAATTATGTTGGATTATTAAATAATGGAAGCTTAAGGCAAGCAAATTTAAAAATGCTTTTTGAAAGAGCAAAACAATATGAATCTGCAAGTTTTAAAGGATTGTATAATTTTATAAATTTTTTAGATAGATTAAAAACAAGTAGTGGAGATTTATCTGCTGCAAAAATAGTTGGAGAAAATGATAATGTTGTACGCATAATGAGTATTCATAAGAGTAAAGGATTAGAGTTTCCAGTTGTATTCTTAAGTGGTACAGGTAAACAGTTTAATAAACAAGATTTAAATGATTCAATATTAATACATCAAGACTTGGGATTTGGACCTAAATATATTGATAGTAATAATCGAATTGAATTTCCTACATTAGCAAAAGAAGCAATAAGATTAATATTAGAAAAAGAGATAATTTCTGAGGAAATGAGAGTTTTATATGTGGCATTAACAAGAGCAAAGGAAAAATTGATAATAACTGGAACTGTAAAAAATCTTAAAAAATCTTTAAAAGATAAAGAAGAAATGATTTCTATATATGAGAAAGATAAAAAAGAAAACCATAATAAAATTGAAAATAGATTATTACAAAGATATAATTCATATTTAGATTGGTTTTTAGTATTATCTTTAAAAGAAAAGGAACAAAAAAATATAAAAATAGAAATACATACACTTAAAGAAAATCAAAATAATGAAAAAATTATTGATGAATTAATAGAAGAAGATATTAGTGTCAATAAAGAAAAATTAGAAAAAATAAAAAAAGAATTAGAATGGAAATATCCATATAGTATAGCTACTAATATACCAACAAAGACATCTGTAAGTAATTTAAAAGAGAATAAACAAAAAGAATTAGAAAATGACAATGAAATAATTCATATAGAAACAAATTCTGATTTAGAAATACCTAAATTTATGATAGAAGGAACTAAAAAAATTACAAGTGCAAGAAAAGGTAGTTTGATACATTTGTGTATTCAAAAATTAAATGAAAAAGAACAATATAATAAAGAAAAATTACAAATATTAGTTAACAAATTGTATGAAAAAGAAATAATTTTAAAAGAAGAAGCAGATGAAATAAATGTTAATATTTTATTGAAATATATACAATCTGAATTATGGAATGAATTAAAAAATGCAAAAGAAATACATAAAGAAGAACCATTCTATTTAGAAATACAAGCTAATAGATTAAGTGAAGAATATACTTCTGATGACAAAATATTATTACAAGGTATAATAGATTTATATTTTATAGATAAAGAAGATAAATTAATTTTAGTTGATTACAAAACAGATTATATTGAACAAGGACAAGAAGAAAAATTAGTACAAAAATATAAAGAACAATTATATTTATATAAAGAAGCATTAGAAAAAGCATTAAACAGATCGGTTGATAATGTTATAATTTATTCTACATGGATAGGAAAAATTGAAATAAAATAATAAAAAAGAAGCGGGAGTTTTAATTAAAAACTCTCGCTTCCTTTTCTTGGATTATTAAATTTTACTTTAGTGAAAGCTACCATTAATTAGGTAAATCCACTACTGTACCGAACTGATACTTTTGACATGTTAGAGATCTCCTTTTCGATTTAAATATGATTAAATTAATTATTATTTTTAAATCGGCGATGCCCGTGTTTGCCTCATATAGTTCCTCCTGTTGTTCAACTTTTTTCGCCATATTCGGCGAGTGATATAATTATTATAGCATACTACTTTACATAAGTCAATAATTGAAACATAAAAACATAAAAAAATTAAAAATAAATATGAATAAATACTTGAAAACAAATATACTTTGGTATAAAATAACAGTGTTGAAACATAATAAAAGAAAAGGAAAACTTAGAAAAAATAAATTATAAATATATTTCTAAGATTTTACCTAAAAAGGAGGAAAAAATGAGCGTAAAAGTAGGAATTAACGGATTTGGAAGAATTGGAAATTTAGCATTCCAAGCAGCTTTAAAGAAAAATGAAGTAGAGGTAGTAGCAATAAACGACCCATTTATTACAGCTGATTATATGGCATATATGGTTAAATATGATACTGTACATGGAAGATTTGATGGAGAAGTATTTAATAAAGATGAACATACATTAGTAGTAAATGGAAAAGAAATAAAAGTATATAATGAAATGGATCCAAGCAATATTCCGTGGGGAAAAGATGGAGTTGATTATGTGCTTGAATGTTCAGGAGTATTTACTACATTAGAAAAAGCAGAAGCACATTTGAAAGGTGGAGCAAAAAAAGTAATTATAAGTGCACCTTCAAAAGATGCTCCAATGTTTGTTATGGGAGTTAATAATGCATCTTATGATCCAAGTATGAATATTGTATCAAATGCATCTTGCACAACAAACTGTTTAGCACCTCTTGCTAAAGTAATAAACGATAATTTTGGAATAGTTGATGGACTAATGACTACTGTTCATTCTACAACAGCAACTCAAAAAACAGTTGATGGAGCTTCAAAGAAAGATTGGAGAGGTGGAAGAGCAGCAGCAGCTAATATCATTCCATCATCTACTGGAGCAGCAAAAGCAGTAGGAAAAGTAATTCCAGAATTAAATGGAAAATTAACAGGAATGTCTTTCAGAGTTCCAACAGTTGACGTATCAGTTGTAGATTTAACATGTAATTTAGCAAAACCAACTACAATGGAAGAAATTTGCGCAGCTATGAAAAAAGCTTCTGAAAATGAAATGAAAGGTATTATTGAATATACAGAAGATGATGTTGTATCATCAGACTTTATAGGAGATATCCATACATCAATATTTGATAGCAAAGCAGGAATTCAATTAACAGATACATTTGTAAAATTAGTTGCATGGTATGATAATGAATGGGGATATTCAAACAAATTAGTAGATTTAGCAGTATATATTGCTTCTAGAAGCTAAAGATAAAAGAAATGTTATTATAATTTAATTAATAATAAAAAGGAAAAATATATGAAATACACAAAAGATTATAAAAAAATATTATTGCAATAATAATTATAATAATAACTATTGTATTAACAGCAGGTATAAGCGTATATGCGACAATACAGTATTATGCAAATCAAATAGCATATATTCCAAGTGATACTGAATGGAATGTATCTGACGTAAATGCAGCATTAAATGAATTGTATAGCTTAAATAAAAGTAGTTCAAGCACTTGGGGAGTAATGATGGCTTCACAAGGTACAACAAATTACTCATCTTTATATTCAGAAAATATGACAGAAAACGGAACTTAACTTATAGTTAAGGAAAGTGGAAGTTATAGAATATTTGGAAATGGTGAAATGCATTGTACAATTAGAATAAATGGCTCATCAATATTAGCTTTATATGTCTACAGGTCAACAAGGTGGAATTATGTAATTGAACCAAGGTGATATTATTACTGGTACAGTTGGTAGCTCTACAGATAGACCACTACACGGATTATTATTTGTGGTTAAAGTTAATTAAAATATAAAATAAGAGAACTTAACAAAGTTATAGTTTTAATTAGACTATAACTTATAAAAAGATAAAAAATTGGAGGTATATATGAATAAAAAGACAATAAAAGATATTGATTTAAAAGGAAAAAAAGTATTTGTTAGATGTGACTTTAATGTTCCATTAGACGAAGAATTAAATATTACAGATAATAGAAGAATAGTAGAAGCTTTACCTACAATTAAATACTTATTAGAAAATGATTGTAAAATTATTTTAGCATCTCACTTAGGAAGACCAAATGGAGAAGTAAAAAAAGAGTTCTCTTTATTACCAGTTGCTAAAGAATTATCAAAATTATTAGGTAAAGAAGTAAAGCTTGCAGAAGATGTTATAGGAGAATCTGCAAAAGCTTTAACAAACAATATGAATAATGGAGATATTGTTTTATTAGAAAATGTTCGTTTTGATGCAAGAGAAGAAAAAAATGAAGAAAGTTTATCAAAAGAATTTGCTAGTATGGCAGAAATATTTATAAATGATGCATTTGGAACAGCTCATAGAGCACATAGTTCAACAGCAGGTATTGCAGAATACTTACCAGCAGTATCAGGATTTCTAATAGAAAAAGAATTAAACTTTTTAGGAAACACTTTAGAAAATCCTAAAAGACCATTTGTTGCAATATTAGGTGGAAAAAAAGTATCAGACAAAATAGGCGTTATGGACAGTTTACTTGAAAAAGTAGATACACTAATCATTGGAGGAGGAATGGCTTATACATTCTTTAAATCAATGGGATATAGTGTTGGAGATTCAATTTGCGAAGAAGATAAATTAGATTTAGCAAAAGAATTAATGAGAAAAGCAGAACAAAAAAATGTAAAATTAGTTCTTCCGGTTGATAATGTTATTGCAGATGAACTTAGTAAAGATGCTAATTCAAGAGTAATAGATTCAGATCAAATTCCAGATGGATGGGAAGGATTAGATATAGGACCAAAGACATTAAAAATATTTGAAAACGAAATAAAAACTGCAAAAACAGTTATTTGGAATGGACCTGTAGGATTATCTGAATATGAAAAATTTGCAAACGGAACAAAAGGAGTTGCAGAAACATTAGCAAATTTAAAAGATTGTATCACTGTTATAGGTGGAGGAGATTCAGCAGCAGCTATTGAAAAATTAGGATTTTCTGATAAAATGACACATATTTCAACTGGTGGTGGAGCATCTTTAGAATTTTTAGAAGGAAAAAAATTACCAGGAATAGAATGTTTGTTAGATAAATAGGAGAAATTATATGTCATTAAATAAATATAAAGTAACAGATACAAAAGAAATTGAAGAAGCAGAAGAACTAATTAATTATTATGATGATGACTATGAAAGAATAGGAACTACAACAAGAAAAGAAGGAATTGATAAAAACCTTCTTTTAGAAGCTGTGCAAGTTTGGATAATAAATCCTAAAAACAAACAGGTTTTAATGCAACGACGTAGTGAAGATAAAGAAAATGATTCTAATATGATAGATGTAAGTGCATCTGGACATGTGAAATCAAATGAAACACCATTACAAGCTATATTAAGAGAATCTAAAGAGGAAATTGGAATAGAACCAGAAGAATTAATGAAAACTTTAAAAGAAGTTGCAATAGTAGAACTTGATTTATCAAAATTTGGTAGAAAGGGCAACTATTTTACACATGAGTATGTAGCATTTGTGGAAAAACCAATCTCATATTATAAAAAACAAGATGAAGAAGTGAAAAAATTATTTTTCATGAAATATGAAGAAGTAAAAGAAAAAATAAGAAATAAAGATAAAAGTATGAGAATACCAAAAATTAGACAAACAGAAGAATTATTATACAAAATTGATGAAAATTTATACAATTTAAGCAAAAGAAAAAAAGGAGAGTTAGAATGCGAAGAAAGATAATAGCTGGAAACTGGAAAATGAATAAACTTCCTAATGAAGCTATGGAATTTATAAACAGTTTACAAGAAAGAATTAAAGATATACAATGTGAAGTTGTTTTATGTGTTCCATATACTGATTTATTTTATAGTTTATTAACAGCACAAGGTACTTCAATAAATATAGGAGCACAAAATATGCATTGGGAAGAAAGTGGATCATATACAGGCGAAATTTCAGCAAATATGTTAAAATGCATAAATGTAAATTATGTGATAATAGGACACTCAGAAAGAAGAAAATATTTTGCAGAAACTGACGAACTTATAAACAAAAAATTAATAACAGCTATTTCACATGAAATAACACCAATACTTTGCATAGGAGAAAATTTAAAAGAAAGAGCTTTAGGAATACAAGAAGAAATAGTTTTAAAACAAATAACTATTGCTCTTCAAGGATTATCTAAAGAACAAGTAAAAAATGTAATTATAGCGTATGAACCAATTTGGGCAATTGGAACAGGAAAAGTAGCAACAAAAGAAGATGTGAATAATATGTTAAAAGGTATAAGAAAACAAATATCTATTATGTATGATGAGAATGTAGCACAAAATATTACTTTATTATATGGAGGAAGTGTAAATAAAGATAATGCCAAAGAATTACTAAACATTCCTGATATGGATGGAGCTTTAGTTGGTGGTGCAAGTTTAGATGCAAGTGAATTTGGAAAATTATTAAATCAATATAGTATCTCTTAATATTATAAGTAAAAAATAACAAAAGAAAAACATAGAAATGTGCAGAAAGAATACAGAAAATAATAAACAATTAAAATGTAAAAAAGAGAGAGGTAAAACAAAATGAAAAATAAACTAACAATGTTAATGATATTAGACGGATTTGGAGAAAATGATAATGAAAAAGCAAATGCTGTAAAATTATCAAATAAACCTAATATAGATAAGTTAATGAAGACATGTCCAACTACTGATGTATATACAAGTGGGTTAAATGTAGGACTTCCAGATGGACAAATGGGAAATTCTGAAGTAGGTCATACAAATATAGGAGCAGGAAGAATTGTATATCAAGAATTAACAAGAATTACAAAATCAATAGAAGATGGTGATTTATTTAGTATACCAGAATTTGTGGCAGCAATTGAAAATTGTAAAAAGAACAATTCAAAATTACACATTATGGGATTATTATCAGATGGAGGAGTTCACAGTCACATACGCCATTTATTTGCATTATTAGAACTTGCAAAAAGAAAAGATTTTGAGGAAGTTTATGTACATTGTTTTATGGATGGAAGAGATACTCCACCAGCTTCTGGAGAAACTTATATAGCAGAACTAGAAGAAAAAATGAAAGAAAAAGGTGTAGGTAAAATTGCAACAATATCAGGAAGATTCTATAGTATGGATCGTGATAAGAGATGGCAAAGAGTTGAAAAAGCATATAGAGCATTAGTTAATGGAGAAGGAGAAAAAAGTACATCAGCAATATCTGCACTTGAAAGTTCTTATCAAAAAGAAGTATTTGATGAATTTATTGAACCAACAGTTATAATCAATGGTGATAAACCAGTGGCAACAATTGATAAAAACGATTCAGTTATTTTCTTTAATTTTAGACCAGATAGAGCAAGAGAAATAACAAGAACATTAGTAGATAAAGAGTTTAATGAATTTGAAACAAAGAAAGATTTAGATTTATATTATGTATGCATGACAAATTATGATGAAACTATGCCAAATGTAGAAATAGCATTTAAAAAGGCAGAATTAACAAATACATTTGGAGAATATATTTCAAAACAAGGACTAACTCAATTAAGAATTGCAGAAACTGAAAAATATGCACATGTTACATTTTTCTTTAATGGAGGAGAAGAAAAACAATATGAAAATGAAGATAGAATTTTAGTTCCATCTCCAAAAGTAGAAACATATGATTTAAAACCAGAGATGAGTGCAAATGAAGTAACTGAAAAAGTAGTTGAAGCTATTAATTCTAAAAAATATGATTGTATTATATTAAATTATGCAAATCCAGATATGGTAGGTCATACAGGAAACTTAGAAGCAGCTATAAAAGCAATAGAAACTGTAGATGAATGTGTTGGAAAAGTAGTTGAAGCAGTTAAAAATCAGCAAGGAGTTTTATTAATTACAGCAGATCATGGTAATGCAGAACAAATGGTAGATTATAAAACAGGTGAACCACATACTGCTCATACTACAAATCCAGTTCCACTTATATTAGTAGGAATGGAAAACGCAAAATTAAAACAAGGAAGATTAGCAGATTTAGCACCAACAATGCTTTCTATTATGAATTTAGAAAA
Source organism: Clostridiaceae bacterium (assembly GCA_012513065.1). Taxonomy (GTDB): domain Bacteria; phylum Bacillota; class Clostridia; order TANB77; family CAG-508; genus UMGS1663. The sequence continues at coordinate 26,079 of JAAZCX010000017.1, forward strand.
GCCACAAGAAATGACAGGAGAAAGTCTAATTATAGAATAATTAAAACAAAGCAAAGATATTTTAATATTATAAAATTAAACTTCTTTGCTTTGTTTTATAAGGGGAATATTTATGATAAATACACCAAAAATAAAAAGTATATATTCTGAGATACAAACAAAACTTTTTTATATGGTACCGGAAAGATGGAATAGAATATATTTATATGCATCTGTTATAGAAAATATTAATAATATAGAAACAGGTGAAATGTTTTTTTATTACTTTCCTAAAGGAATATTAAAAAAGAATTCTGTTAATGTATATGAAGTACCAGCTAAATTTAATATAGATGAAAAAGCTTACTTAAAACTTGCAGATGATTTATATAAAAAAATAAAAGAATTAAGAAAAGAATTGCAATTAAGTGGTGAAAGACCTTGGAGTAATATAACAATTTCAATTGAAAATTTTAAATTTAATGTAGAATATAGTTATGAAAATTTAATAAGTTCAAAATATTCTAATTACGATAGACATATAATTTGGAAATATAAATATTTAGGATATCCAATAGAAAGATTAAATAAAAAAGAAAAAAAAATGATAGAAGAATATTTAATAGAAGAGAAATTTAAAATAAATGATATGGCTAATTATAGTGAAAAAGTATATGCAAGCGAAGTACATAATATAATTGAATATGATAAACAAGAAAATAATAT
>JAAZCX010000003.1 GCA_012513065.1 Clostridiaceae bacterium
TACCATTATCATCTTTTGCAGGAGAAGGAACACAAAATATAGGAAAGAGCTTTTTAAAGAGTTATATAGCAGTTTGTTTAGAGGGTGCAATTATAGTTTTAGCTTGTGTAATCTTTTCTGCATTTGTAACAACCTCGCCGAATGTTGATACTGGTGCTGCAACAGTTACTATGGTATGGAAATATGTTGGAGAGTTGATATTTAACATGTTAGTTCTGGTGGGAACTATCAGAATGTCAGATAGAATTGTTAGAGAAATGATGGGATTATAGGAGGAATGCTTTATGAGTGAAACAAGACAATTAGAAAATGCTTATGTAATTGATGTTGGATATAGAAAAGAACAACCTATTGCTTTAGTAAAAATGAATAATGAATATGTTATAGGTTTGGGATATGAAATTAAAGACAACAAGATTGATTGGCAATATGGTTATTATTATTTGACAGATTTCAAAAAAGCAAAAACGGATTTTAAAAGAGTTTTAGCAGGGGAAAATTTAGATGATACTTTTAGTGAGAAGGAGGAAGATAAAATTATGGAAGATTATCAATTTTATAGTGTTGAAGAAGTTATGAAAATTTTAAAAGATAAGGAAAAATTGTTATATGTTGATGATGGATGTGATGAGGTAGTAATTAAGTTTGAAGATTTACCAGATGTTATAGTTGATATAAATACAAAAAGTGGAATGACAGATTTAAAAATATATGATTACCAAAATCCATCAATGACACCACTTGCAACTACAATGGGAATATTTTTAGATAAGTGTAATCCTGATTTAAGAGAAAAGATTATTGATAGACTTGTAAAATTACAACAAGGAGAGATTGAAGTCAAAGATTACAAAATGATAGATGAATACATACTCGAAGAAGCAAGAGATAAGTTGGAACAAGAGAAAAAAACAAAAGCAAAAAGAAATAAGGAGGCAAGATAGATGGAAGTTAAAATAAATAAAGATATTAGAGAATTTAGTGAAAGTATATTTTTTGGACTGTCTTTAAGGCAGTTCATTTTTTCTGTAATAGCTTGTATTGTGGCAGCTGTTTTATATTTTGCACTCAAACCATATTTAGGGCTAGAAACTTTATCGTGGGTTTGCATACTAGGTGCAGCACCTTTTGCAGTATTAGGATTTGTTAAATATAACGGAATGACAGCAGAAAAGTTTATTGTTGCAGTAATAAAATCAGAGTTTTTGACACCTAAAAAATTAACATTTAAAGCAACAAATATATATGCCCAAAACTTTAAACCAACTATTGATAAAAAGTTAAAACAAAGTTTGCTAAAACCACAGAAAAAGAAGAAAGAAAAGAAAGATAAAAAGAAGAAAAAGGAGGTAAAAAATAATGAGAACTCTTAATAAGATTTTTAAATTAGATAAAGAAAAATTTAAAATACCGAGATGTGTTCAAGATATTATTCCAATAAAAGCAATATGGGAAGATGGAATTTTTCAAGTAAGTAAAAATAAATTTTCAAAATCATTTAAGTTTATGGATATAAATTATGCAGTTGCTAGTAAAGAAGATAAAGAGGCAATGTTTTTAGATTATTCTGATTTATTAAATTCATTAGATGTTGGAGCAATAACTAAAATTACAATAAATAATAGAAGAATAAATAAATTAGATTTTGAAAAAACAATATTACTAGATGAAAGCAATGATGAACTTAATGATTATAGAAAAGAATATAATAAAATGCTTGTATCTCAAGCAAAAAATGCAAATGAGATAGTGCAAGAAAAGATAATAACAATATCTGTTTATAAGAAAAATGTCGAAGAAGCTCGAAATTATTTTAATAGAGCAGGTAGTGAATTGATAAGTAGATTCAATACATTAGGCTCAAAATGTGTTGAATTAGATGCAAAAGAAAGATTAAGAATAGCACATGACTTTTATAGAACAGGAGAAGAAACTTCTTTTAGGTTTGATATACACGAAACAATGAAAAAAGGTCATAATTTCAAAGATTTTATTTGTCCTGATACAGTAGAACTTGAAAGAGATTACTTTAAAATGGGAGATAGATATGGGAGAGTATTATTCTTAAAGGAATATTCTAGTTATATCAACGATGATATGGTAACAGAACTTACAGACTTAAATAAAAATATGATGTTATCAATAGATGTTATTCCAATTCCGATGGACGAGGCAGTAAAAGAGGCAGAAAATCGTAGATTAGGTGTAGAAACGAACATTACAAACTGGCAGAGAAAACAGAATGCTCAAAACAATTATTCTGCAATAATACCTTATGATATGGAACAACAGAGAAATGACTCAAAAGAAATGTTAGATGACTTGACTATTCGTGACCAAAGAATGTTTTTAGGAGTTATTACAATGGTAATAACAGAAGAATCAAAAGAAAAATTAGAAAGTGTGACAGATGCAATTTTAAAAATAGCTAGTAAAAATCTATGTCAGCTTGGAATATTAAGATTTCAACAATTAGATGGACTTAACACAGTATTACCGTTTGGAGTTAGAAAAATAGATGCAGTAAGAACTTTAACTACTGAAAGTTTAGCAGTATTTATGCCATTCAAAGTGCAAGAAATTAGGCACGAGAATGGTATTTTTTATGGTCAAAATGCTATTAGTAAAAATATGATTATTGCAGATAGAAGACAACTTTTAAATGGAAACTCATTCATTTTGGGAGTATCTGGTAGTGGTAAATCATTTGCAGGAAAGCAAGAAATAACTTCAATAAGATTACGAGATCCAAATGCAGACATTATTTTAATAGACCCAGAATCCGAATATGCACCACTTGTTAAATCTTTAGGTGGAGAGGTAATTAAAATATCAGCAGTAAGTAATAATCACATAAATGCAATGGATATGAACTCTCAATATGGAGATGGAGCAAATCCAGTAATATTAAAATCTGAATTTATATTATCTTTGTGTGAACAACTAATTGGTAGTGGAAATCTCGGACCGAAACAAAAATCAATAATTGATAGATGTACGGCAAATGTTTATAGAGTATTCCAACAAGGAAATTATCAAGGAATACCACCAACTCTGCAAGATTTTAGAGAAGAACTATTGAAACAACCAGAAGATGAGGCAAAAGAAATAGCACTTGCAATAGAATTATTTACAAATGGTTCTTTAAATACATTTGCTATGAACACTAATGTAAATACATCTAATAGTTTAATATGCTATGATATTTTAGAATTAGGTAAACAATTACAACCAATAGGAATGTTAGTAGTATTAGATTCTATATTGAATAGAATTACTGCTAATAGAACAAAAGGAAAAAATACTTATATTTTCATTGATGAAATATATTTATTATTCCAATATGAATATTCTGCAAATTTCTTATTTACACTTTGGAAACGAGTTAGAAAATATGGAGCTTTCTGCACAGGTATCACACAAAATGTTGAAGATTTATTACAAAGTCATACTGCTAGAACTATGCTTGCAAACTCTGAATTTATAATAATGCTTAATCAAGCAAGTACAGATAGAATTGAACTTGCAAAATTATTAAATATATCTGATTTACAGATGAGCTTCATAACAAATGTAGGAGCAGGAGAAGGACTTATAAAAGTAGGTTCATCATTAGTTCCTTTTGTTAATAAATTTCCAAAAAATACAGAACTATATAGGCTGATGACAACTAAACCAGGAGAGTCTTAATGAATAAAATATATAGTTTGGTTTTAATACTACTAATAGTTATTTTAGCTATTAGTAGTTATTTTTTTATAAAAGAAATTGCAGAAAATAAGAAAGAAAATGAATTATTTGAAGAATTGCAGGAAGTAGTTCAGGAAGAAGAAAAAACGATCGACCAAAATCAAATTACAGACAATTTTAAAAATGAAACAAGTAATTTATCATCTAAAAATGTTGGAAATTACAATTTAGAAAGCATTTTAAAAATAAATACAGACATAATTGGGTGGATTAAAATTGATGGAACAAATATAAATTATCCTGTTATGCAAAATGGAGATTTCTATCTTAATAGAAATGTTTATAAAAATTATTCAAGTAGTGGAACTCCATATTTAGCAGAACATTGTAATTTAAAAACAAGTGATAACTTAATTATATATGGACATCACATGAAGAATAACACAATGTTTTCTAATTTAGATAATTACAAAAATTATAACTATTATAAGAACCACAAGTATATAAAGTTTTATACATTAGAAGATAATAAAACTATTGAAAATGACTATGAAATAGTATTTGCATTTAAAACAGTTGCTTATTCTGATAAAGGCTTTAAATATTATAATTATACAAAGTTTTATGATGAAAATGATTTTAATTCATTTGTAGAAAAATGTCGAAATTATGAGTTTTACAATACAAATGTCAAAGTGAATTATGTAGATAAGCTAATTACATTATCTACTTGTGAATATTCACAAAAGAATGGAAGAATGGTAATTATAGCAAAGAAAATATAAAAGTCTGGAGGTGGTATAAATGCCAGATATAAAGTTAAAAGAAAAAAGTATAATAAAACAATTAGATAAAAAAGTAGTACAAACACAAAATTTTAAAAACAATTTAGTAACTACAAAAGAACGATTAAATGAATTTACATCAAAAGAAGAAAATACTTCAGCAGAAAATTATGCAAGTAATCATATTCAAAATGATATAAGTTATCTATCAAGAAAAGGTGCAACAAAGAGTAATGAAATAGGAAAAAAATCATTAGAAAATACAAAACAGAATATCATAAAAAGTAAAGAAAAAATATCAAGCCTTAAATCTAAAATAAAACAGAAGAAAGCACAGCAAATTAAAAATGCAGTAAAAAAACGAACAATAAAGAATGGAACTCAAAAAAGAATTAAATATGCAAAGAATGGAGCTAAACTTACTAAAAAAGGAATAAAAACATCTGAACAAGTTACTAAAAATAGTGCAAAAGTAGCAAAACAAAGTGTTAAAGCAAGTAAAAGAGCAATAATGATTGCTAAAAGAACAGCACAATTAACTATAAAAGCAGTTAAGGTAACTGTGAAAGCAACAATAGCAACAGTAAAGGCAATAATTGCTGCAACAAAAGCTATTATTTCTGCAATAGTTGCAGGAGGTTGGGTAGCAGTTGTAATTATTTTAGTAATAGCTTTAATTGGAGGATTTGTAGCTGCAATTTTTAATAGTGATGGGGATGCAGATTATGATACCTCACAAATTCCTAATAGTGAAATAGTATTAGTTGCAAAAGCACAGATAGGAAATGAGGGAGGAGATAAATTTTGGAAATGGTATGGATTTGAAGAACATGTACATTGGTGTGCTTGTTTTGTGAGTTGGTGTGCAAACGAATGTGGTTACATAGATAAAGGTATTATTCCTAAATTTGCAGGGTGTGTTAATGGAATAGAATGGTTTAAAGAAAAAGAACAATGGCACGATAGAGGAGAAAGTTATTATCCAATAGTTGGAGATATAATTTTTTTCGATTGGAAAGATGAAAATGGTAATCAAGATGGGACAAGCGACCATGTTGGAATTGTAACAAGAACAGATATTACGAATAGAAATATTTATACAATAGAGGGAAACACAAGTAACAAATGTGCTGAAAGAATGTACTCTTTTGATGATGTTCAAGTTATGGGGTATGGTAGTCCTAAATATGAATAAAAATAGTATCAAGTAAGGTATATAAAACTTTGCTTGATACTATTTATTTTTTTGCTTTTTTATGATACAATGCAAAAAATCAAGGAGGAATATATGTTAGATAATATAGAAGTTTTATATCATAGCAGTATAAGAATTAACAAAGAAAAAATAATTTATATAGATCCATTTAAAATAGATAGAAATTTTAATGATGCAGATATTATTTTTATAACACACGACCACTATGACCATTATTCTGAAGAAGATATAGATAAGGTTATAAATGAAAATACAACTATTATAATACCAGAAGAATTATTAACAAAACTGTTAAGAAAAGGCATAAATAAAAATGCAATTATTACAGTAGAGCCAAACAAAGAATATGTGGTAAAAGGAATTAAATTTAAAACAATACCAGCATATAATACAAACAAAACATTCCATCCAAAAGGAAACGATTGGGTTGGCTACATTATTACAATAAATAATATTAGATATTATATTGCAGGAGATACAGACATTACAGAAGAAAATAAAAAAGTAAAATGTGATGTTGCTTTTGTTCCAGTTGGAGGAACATATACAATGGATTTCAAAGAGGCAGCACAATTAATCAACGAAATACAACCTAAAATAGCAATCCCAATTCATTATGGTAGTGTAGTTGGAACAAACCAAGATGCTACAGATTTTGTGAAATTATTGCATCCAAGTATAAAAGGTATAATTTTAATGAAACAATAAATGAAAGAAGGAATGAACAATGCAATTTTCCAATAAAGATATACAACTATTTAATGAAGCAGGAATAAATGTAGAAAATAAGAATTATACAAATGATGAAGTAGAAAGATTTAAAATAAAAGTTACAGATTTTATAATGAGTCAAAGCACAAAAGATATAGAAAAATATAGCAAGAAATTTAGTAGTTTATTATAAGGGATTAGATATGAATAAAGAAGAAATAATAGAATATTGTTTAACATTAGAAAATACATTTAAAGATTGTCCATTTCCAGATGATTTTGAATCTGTTACAATGAAACATTGCAAGAATAAAAAGTGGTTTGCACTAATTATGAATGTCAAAAATAAGTTATATCTTAATGTAAAAACAGATCCAAACTATTCTGATATATTAAGAAATACTTATGATTATATAATACCTGCATATCACATGAATAAGGAACATTGGAATACAATTATTGTAGATGAAAAAGTGGACAAGACATTAGTAAAAGAAATGATAGAACAAAGTTATCAATTAACAAAGTAAAAAGAAAATAGTAATTTGTAGAGGAGATATTTATGGAAGATAAACAAGTATTATTTAATAATATAGATAAAGTTCACACTACCGAAATGGGTATTGATAGAATTAAGAAAAATCTTAAATTAGATACTGATGATGTTGTTGAGTA
>JAAZCX010000018.1 GCA_012513065.1 Clostridiaceae bacterium
AGAGAATTTATCTCTCTTTTTTCTGTAATTTTATAGAAAAAAATTAAATTTTATGATATAATTTGAAAAGTTTTAAGGAGGTTATATATTATAACCGCAAAAACTTAAAAAACTTATGTATGAACACTTACATAAGATTATAAAAAATACGAAAAACAAGAAAAAATGGCGAATAAAAGCCTCAAAACCCTTGATATTATAACTGTTTTAATGAAGAACGACAGGGTACGCGAATTTGAATGGTTAGATACGAGGAGTTGAGAAGAAGATAGATATACAAAACAGATAGAAAAAAAATTGATTGTATGATATAGTAAAAACATTGATAAAATAAGAAAATAAAATTAAAAAATATAAATAATATATAACCTTAAAAAAGGAGAAAAAATTGAGTAGATTAGTTATAATTGATGGAAATAGTATAATGAATAGAGCCTTTTACGGAATAATGGGCTCTAAAATGCTTATGACAGAAGATGGTACATATACAAATGCAGTATATGGTTTTCTTGCAATTTTATTTAAAATATTAGATGATTTAAAACCGGAATATTTAGCAGTATCATTTGATTTAAAAGCACCAACTCAAAGACATAAATTATATGCTGAATATAAAGCAACACGTCATGGTATGCCAGACGAACTAGCACAGCAAATGCCAATAATTAAAGATATTCTTAGAGATATGAATATTAGCATAATAGAAAAAGAAGGATATGAAGCAGATGATGTTTTAGGCACTTTATCTAAAATGGGAGAAAATGAAGGTGTTGATGTAACAATACTTTCTGGTGATAGAGATAATTTTCAACTTACATCAGATAAAGTAACAGTTCGTATTCCAAGAACGAAAGCTGGAAAAACAGAAGTTGAAGATTTTGATAGAAATAAAATTATTGAAACATATGGATTAGAACCAACAAAATTAATAGAAGTAAAAGCTTTACAAGGAGATGCCTCAGATAATATTCCAGGAGTACCAGGAATAGGAGAAAAAACAGCTCTTAGCATAATAAAAGAATATGGTTCAATAGATAACTTATATAAACAAATTGAAGAAGGACAAGCACTTTCAATAAAAGGAAAAAATAGAGAAAAGATTATTGAGAATAAAGAACTAGCATATCTATCTAGAACATTAGGAAAAATAAATAGAGAAGTACCAATAGAAGAAAAAATAGAAGATTTAAAAATTAAAGAATGGAATAAAGAAAAAATATTATCAAAATTTAAAGAACTAAGATTTAATAGATATATAGAAAGATTTAATTTAACCAATATTAATGTTATCAATAAAGAAAATGAAAACGTTGATAAAGAAGAAATAAATAATAAAAGTAAAGAATTATTTGAAATTAAAGAAATAAATATTAATAATGAAAAAGAAATTGAAAAAATTATTAACAAAATAAATGAAAATAAAAAAATTGTTTATTATTTAGAAAAAACAAAAAAAGAAAATATAGAAGAAAAAGAAAATTACAATATTATTAAAAAAGAAATAACATCAATAAGTATATATGATGAAAACATTGTATATTATATAAATATAGAAAATAATATAAATACATTTGTAAATTCTTTTGAAAAAATATTTATAAATGAACAAATCGAAAAAATTGGATATAAACTAGGAGAAGATTATGTACTTTTAAAAGAAAATAATATCGAATGTGATAATCTATATTTTGACATAGAAATAGCTGCTTATTTATTAAGTCCAACAACTAATAAATACCCAATTGAAGAACTATGCAGACAATATTTGAATTTAGATATAAATGAATATTTACAAAATATAGGAATCTCTGAAAATTCAAATAAACAAATTAATTTATTTGAAAATATTAACAGTGATAATAATAAAGATATAATAAAATATAAAAATTCATTTATCTCGTATTCTATAGCAAAAATAAAAGAAGTATTAGAAAAAGAATTAGAAAAATCAAATCAAACAAAACTATTTAATGAAATAGAAATGCCTTTAGTAAAAGTTTTAGCTCAAATGCAATATGATGGAATGTATATCGATAAAGAAGAATTAATTTCTTTCGGATCAGAATTAAAAAAACAATTAGAAATATTAACAAAAGAAATATATGAATTAGCTGGAGAAGAATTCAACATAAATTCAACTCAACAATTAGGAAATATTTTATTTGAAAAATTAAATTTGACTACATCAAAGAAGAATAAAAAAGGATTTTCAACAGATGTAGATACGTTAGAAAAAATAAAGAAAGAACATCCAATAGTAGAAAAAATATTAGAATATAGAAGTTTAATGAAATTAAATTCTACTTATGTAGAAGGGATGTTACCATATATAAATAAAAGTAGTAATAGAATACATTCTTACTTTCACCAAACAGTTACAGCAACAGGTAGAATTAGTTCAACAGAACCAAATTTACAAAATATTCCTACAAGAATAGAACTTGGAAAAAGATTAAGAAAAGTATTTAAACCAAAAGAAGGATATGCTTTTATAGATGCGGATTATTCACAAATCGAATTAAGAGTATTAGCACATATTTCACAAGATAAACATATGCTTGAAGCTTTTAGAAACAATGAAGATATTCATAAACAAGCTGCATCAAAAGTTTTAGGTATTCCTATTGAGGAAGTAACAAAAGAACAAAGAAGTAGTGCTAAAGCAGTAAATTTTGGAATTGTTTATGGAATTAGTGATTTTGGATTAGCAGAACAAATAGGAGTATCTAGAAAAGAGGCAAAACAATATATTGAACAATATTTAGAAAAATATGATGGAATAAAAAAATTCATGGATGATATTGTAGAAAAAGCAAAAGAACAAGGATATGTTGAAACATTATTTAATCGTAGAAGATATATACCAGAACTTAAAGCTAGTAATTACATGGTTAGACAATTTGGAGCAAGAGCTGCAATGAACACTCCAATACAAGGTACTGCGGCAGACATTATGAAAATAGCAATGGTAAATCTAAGTAAAAAAATAAAACAAAGTAAGATTGATGCAAAAATAATATTACAAGTTCATGATGAATTAATATTAGAAGTAAAAGAAGAAGTAAAAGAAGATGCAAAAAAACTTTTAAAAGAATGTATGGAAAATGCTTTTTCTATAAGTGTACCTCTAGAAGTAGAAGTATCTGAAGCATATAATTGGTATGATACTAAGTAAAACTAAAGAATATAAAACCTTTGGTAAGGAGAAAAAAATTGAACAAAAAAATATTGCTGATAGTTGGGCTAATTTTAATAATTATAATCTTATCTATTTTTAAACCGCAAAATTACATTTTGAAAAAAATATATAAACTTGAATATGATGAATATGTATATAAGTATTCGGAAGAAAAGAATATTGATCCATTATTAATATTTTCAATCATAAAAAATGAAAGTAATTTTAATAGAAATATAACATCATCAAGTGGTGCAATAGGACTAATGCAGTTAATGGAAAATACAGCAATTGAAAGAGCAAATGAAATAGGTGAAGAAATCATTGTAAAAGAATCATTATATAATCCACAAAAAAATATTAAATTAGGAATTGATTATTATTCATGTTTATTAAATAAATATAATCAAAATGATTTATTAGCATTAGCAGCGTATAATGCTGGAATGGGAAATGTTGATGAATGGATAAAAAAAGGAATAATTAAAAAAGATGGTTCAGATATAGAAAATATACCATATAAAGAAACAAATAATTATGTTAGAAAGGTAATTAGAGATTATAAAATCTATAAAGAATTATATAAAGAAATATATGAAAATTAGGAGGTAAAAAATGTCAATATTAGTTACAGGTGGAGCAGGATATATAGGAAGCCATACAGTTATAGAATTACTAAATAAAGGAGAAGAAGTTGTTATTATTGATAACTTTTCAAATAGCAAAAAAGAAGTGCTAAATTTAATAAAAAAAATAACATCAAAAGATTTTAAGTTTTATGAAATGGATTATTCTAATAGAGAAAAATTAGAAAAAGTATTTGAAGAGAATCCTAACATAGATAGTGTAATAAATTTTGCAGGTTTTAAATCTGTAGGAGAATCTGTAAAAAAACCAATAGAATATTATATGAATAATATTTCAGGGACTCTTATTTTATTAGAAATTATGAAAAAATATAATGTTAAAAAGTTTGTTTTTAGTTCTTCAGCAACAGTTTATGGAGAACCTGAAAGAATACCATTAACAGAAGATTGCAAAATTGGAGGAACTACAAATCCTTATGGAACAACTAAATTGTTTATAGAACAAATTTTGCAAGATTTATATAAATCAGATAATGAATGGTCAATAGTTATATTAAGATATTTTAATCCTGTAGGAGCACATGAAAGCGGTTTAATAGGAGAAGAACCACAAGGAATACCTAATAATTTAATGCCTTATGTTGTTAGAGTAGCAAGTGGTGAATTAGAACAATTATCAATTTTTGGAAATGATTATAATACACATGATGGCACAGGTGTAAGAGATTATATACATGTAGTTGATTTAGCAAAAGGTCATATAAAAGCAATTGAAAAAATAAACAAAGAAAAACATGGATTATTTATTTATAACTTAGGAACTGGAGTTGGATATAGTGTTTTAGATATGGTAAAAGCATTTGAAAAATCTACAGGTAAAAAAGTTTCATATAAAATAACAGAAAGAAGACCGGGAGATATAGCAGAATGCTATTCAAATCCTAAAAAAGCAGAAGAAGAGTTGGGATGGAAAGCAGAAAAAACATTAGAAGATATGTGCAAAGATTCATGGAATTTTATTAATAATAAAGCATAGTATTGGTAAAAATATAGATAATAAGTAACCATAATCTTTATACAAATAATCGAAGTTTTCATAAAAAATATCATAAAAAATAAATGTGAAAAAAGCGAAACATGAAACCCTTGAAAATAGGTTATCAACAATGTTATCCACAGTTTCCACATAAATTATTTTATTATTGGAATATAAGAATAAGTTACATAACGTAAAAAACAAGTAATGAAATTGAAATATTTATGTAACATTAATTATAAAAATGATAATTTTTGTAATATTTTTGTAACAAAAATAAGAAAATAATATAAATAAATATGAAAACTTTATAGAAAACAATAAAAAATATGTAATATAGTAATAAAAATGTAATATAATAGGAGGGTTAATATGGAAACAAAAATTATAGGTGATTCACTTCCAGTAGTTACTTGCAAATTACAAAAAGGAGAAACAGTAATAACGGAAGCTGGTGCAATGAGTTGGATGGATGATAATATCACAATGAGTACATCAACAAATGGTGGAATAATGAAAGGACTAGGAAGAGCTTTAGCTGGTGAATCTTTATTTATGAATAAATATACAGCAGAAAAAGATGGAGTTGAAATTTCTTTTTCTTCATCATTTCCAGGAAAAATATTAGAATTTGATTTAAATCAAGGAGAAAAAATTATTGCACAAAAAAGAGCTTTTTTATGTGCACAAGATAGTGTTAATATTTCATTACATTTTAGAAAGAAAATTGGTGCAGGATTCTTTGGTGGAGAAGGATTTATTATGCAAAAAATTGAAGGACCTGGAAAAGTATTCTTAGAAATAGACGGAGAAGTTGTAAAAAAAGAATTACAAGCAGGTGAAAAATTAAAATTAGATAATGGATATGTTGCAGCAATGACAGAGAATATTAATTTAGATATAGAAACAGTTCCAGGAATAAAAAACATTGTATTTGGTGGAGAAGGATTGTTTTTAACAACTGTAAAAGGACCAGGAACTATATGGCTACAATCAATGCCTATGTCAAAATTAGCAAACATGTTATATATGGGACCAAAAAACTAATATAAAAATATTGACTTTAAACTAAAAAATTGATAAAATATTAAAAGTTATAGATTATTTTATAATAATGCGAAGATAAAGAAAAAGTATTATTCATTATTTTAAGAGAGTTGAAATATTGGTGGAATTTAACATTAATGAAAATATGGGGAGCTTTTGAGCATAAAAAATAAAGAGGATAAAGAATTTAACTTTATCAATTAGGGTGGAACCGCGGAAATATAAACTTTCGTCCCTAGCTTGAGGCTAGGAATGAAAGTTTTTTTGATTTCTAATAAAAATAAAGAAGAATGAAAGGAGAAAAATATGTCAGAAATAACAATGGAAAAAATAGTTGCACTATGCAAAAATAGAGGATTTGTATATCCTGGATCAGAAATATATGGAGGACTTGCAAATTCTTGGGATTATGGACCACTAGGATCAGAATTAAAGAAAAATATAAAAGATGCTTGGTGGAAAAAATTCATAAACGAAAATAGATATAATGTTGGTATTGATGCTGCAATTATGATGAATCCACAAGTTTGGGTAACAACAGGTCACGTAGGAGGTTTTTCAGATCCATTAATTGATTGCAAAGCTTGTAAAACAAGACATAGAGCAGATAAATTAATTGAAGAATGGGGATTTAAAAACGGAAAAGATATTTCTGGACTTGATGGATGGACAAATGAACAATTAGTTAAGTACATAAATGATAATAATATTACATGCCCTAATTGTGGAAAAAGAGAATTTACAGAAATAAGAAAATTTAATTTAATGTTTAAAACTTTTATGGGAGTTACTGAAGATGCAAAATCAGAGGTATATTTAAGACCTGAAACAGCTCAAGGAATGTTTGTTGATTTTAAAAATGTACTTCGTACTACAAGAAGAAAAATGCCAATGGGAATAGGACAAATGGGACGTTCTTTCAGAAATGAAATAACACCAGGAAACTTTATATTTAGAACTAGAGAATTTGAACAAATGGAACTTGAATTTTTCTGTAAGCCAGGAACAGATTTAGAATGGTATGAATATTGGAAAAAATTCTGTAAAGATTGGTTGTTAAACTTAGGAATTAAAGAAGAAAACCTAAGAATGAGAGAACATACAAAAGAAGAATTATCATTCTATAGTAAAGGAACAACAGATATAGAATTTTTATTTCCATTTGGATGGGGTGAATTATGGGGAATAGCAGATAGAACAGATTATGATTTATCAAGACATATGGAAGCTTCTAAAGAAGATTTAACATATTTAGATCCAGAAACAAATGAAAGATATGTTCCATATTGTGTTGAACCAGCAGTTGGTGTAGATAGAATATTCTTAACTATGATGTGTAATAGCTATGAAGAACAAGAAATAGCAGAAGGTGATACAAGAATTGTATTACATTTACATCCAGTTTTAGCACCATATAAAGTAGCTATACTTCCACTATCAAAGAAATTAAGTGAAAAAGCAGATGAAGTATACACAAAATTATCAAAGAAATTCATGTGTGATTATGATGAAGCAGGTTCAATCGGAAAACGTTATAGAAGAGAAGATGAAATAGGAACACCATATTGTGTTACAATAGATTTTGATACATTAGAAGATGAATCAGTAACAATTAGAGATAGAGATACAATGGAACAAGTAAGAATTAAAATTGACGAATTAGAAAAATGGATAGAAGAAAAAATAGTATTCTAAAAAAAGAGATACCTTAGTATAAGGTATCTCTTTTAGATTTCTTTTCAGCAAGTAGATATAAAATCTAAAGTAGTTGAAATGTTTTGCGGCATAAATTTCTCTATTTTATGTAAATACACACATTTTTTGGAAATATAAGTAGAAAAATAATAATCTTTTTCATCTCCAAGTTCATTTCCAAGGTATAAATCTACATTTTTAGGAATAAAAAAACGATGTTTTTCATCAAGCCGGCAATATCCTAAACATTCCAAATTTTCAAAACCATCAGCGTAAAGCGAAGCAATGACTACTTCAGATGTTTTGGTTACAAAAAAAACAAATTTGTTTTCTTTGCAATTTTCAAAATCAACTAAGTCCCATATATCAATAGGGATAGTTAACCGTCCTTGTGAATCTTTTCTTGCCATATAAAATCCTCCTGTAATGTAATAGTTATATTAATTATAAATCAAAAAAACAAAAATGTAAAGAAAAAGACAAAAATCGACAAAAAATAAAAAAATAAAATATTTTTTAAATAATATTTTTTACTATTATAAAAATAAAAAAATTGCTAAAATCTCTTTACATTTCCATAATTTATATATATAATAATTAGGTCGTTAAGAGAAAAAAATTAACGAAAATAAATAAGGTTTTAACAAAAAAATATACAAGAGTGTTAAGACATTCAAAAAACAAGGAGGTTTTTTTATGAGTCAAAAGTATGTATACCTTTTTAGTAAAGGAAATGCAAACATGCGTGAATTACTTGGAGGAAAAGGAGCTAACTTAGCTGAAATGACTAATTTAGGTTTACCAATTCCACAAGGTTTCACAATTACAACAGAAGCTTGTACAAGATATTATGAAGATGGTGAAAAAATAGTACCAGAAATAGAAGATGAAATCTTTGCAAGTTTATCAAAGTTAGAAGAAATTACAGGAAAGAAATTTGGAGATTTAGAAAATCCATTATTAGTATCTGTACGTTCAGGAGCTAGAGCTTCAATGCCAGGTATGATGGATACAGTTCTAAATTTAGGATTAAACGAAGAAGTTGTAAAATCAATAGCAGCAAAAAATGAAAGATTTGCTTATGATAGTTACAGAAGATTTATTCAAATGTTCAGTGATGTTGTTATGGAAATACCAAAGCCTTTCTTTGAAAAAATTATAGATGAAGTAAAGACTGCTAAAGGTGTTAAATTAGATACAGAATTAACAGCTGAAGATTTAAAAGAATTAGTTGTTAGATTTAAAGAAGTTTACAAAAATGCTAAGGGAGAAGAATTCCCAACAGATCCAAAAACACAATTAATTGAAGGTGTAAAAGCCGTATTTAGATCTTGGAACAATGCAAGAGCTATAACATATAGAAGATTAAATGATATACCAGGAAGCTGGGGAACAGCTGTTAATATTCAAGAAATGGTATTTGGAAATATGGGTGAAGACTGTGGAACAGGTGTTGCATTTACTCGTAACCCAGCTACAGGAGAAAACAAAATATTTGGTGAATACTTAATGAATGCACAAGGTGAAGACGTTGTTGCAGGTGTTAGAACTCCACAACATATTGACCAATTAAAAGATGTAAATCCAAAAGCATATGAAGATTTTATTATGTATGCAGAAAAATTAGAGAAACATTATAAAGATATGCAAGATATGGAATTCACTATTGAAAGTGGTAAATTATTCTTCTTACAAACAAGAAGTGGTAAAAGAACTGCAAATGCTGCACTTCAAATTGCTGTTGATTTAGTAAATGAAGGAATGATTACAGAAAAAGAAGCTGTATTAAGAGTTGAACCACAACAATTAGATCAATTATTACATCCAAACTTTGATCAAGCTGCTTTAAAAGCTGCTAAAATAGTTGCAAAAGGACTTGCTGCATCTCCAGGAGCTGCTACAGGTAAAGTTATATTTACAGCTGAAAGAGCTGTTGAATTATATGATGCTGGAGAAAAAGATTTAGTATTAGTTAGATTAGAAACATCTCCAGAAGATATCGACGGAATGAACGTATGCCATGGTGTACTTACAGTTCGTGGTGGTATGACATCACATGCAGCAGTTGTTGCTCGTGGTATGGGAACATGTTGCGTAGCAGGATGCGGAGAAATAACAGTTAACGAAGATGAAAAATATTTCACATTACCAGATGGTAGAAAAGTTTCAGAAGGAGAATGGATTTCTCTAGATGGTTCTACAGGTAATGTATATGGAGAAAAAGTTGAAACTGTAGAAGCATCTGTATCAGGAAATTTTGCTACATTAATGGGATGGGCTGATCAATACAGAGTATTAAAAGTTAAAACAAATGCAGATACTCCAAAAGATGCTAAACAAGCATATGATTTTGGTGCACAAGGTATAGGATTATGTCGTACAGAGCACATGTTCTTTGCACCAGATAGAATTTCTGCAATTCGTGAAATGATAGTTTCAAGAATAGCAGAACAAAGAGAAAAAGCACTTGCTAAAATACTTCCAATGCAAAGAGGAGATTTCGAAGGATTATATAGAGAAATGAAAGGTTACCCTGTAACTATCAGATTCTTAGATCCACCTTTACACGAATTTGTTCCACATGATGATGAAGCTATAAAAGAATTAGCAAAAGAAATGGGATTAACATTCGAAGAATTAAAAAATATCTGTGAAGGATTAAAAGAATTCAACCCAATGATGGGACACCGTGGATGCCGTCTTGCTGTAACATACCCTGAAATTGCTGCAATGCAAACAAGAGCTGTTATAGAAGCTGCTATAAACGTAAATAAAGAAGGAATGAACATAGTTCCTGAAATAATGATTCCACTTGTTGGAGAAATTAAAGAATTAAAATATGTTAAAGATGTAGTAACAAAAACTGCAGATGAAGTTATTGCAAATGCAGGAGTAAATTTAAAATATAAAGTAGGAACAATGATTGAAATACCAAGAGCTGCATTAACAGCTGATGAAATAGCTAAAGAAGCTGAATTCTTCTCATTTGGTACAAATGATTTAACTCAAATGACATTTGGATTTAGCCGTGATGATGCTGCAAAATTCTTAGGTTCTTACTATGAAAAGAAAATCTATGAATCAGATCCATTTGCTAAATTAGATCAAACAGGTGTTGGAAAATTAGTAGAAATGGCTGCTAAATTAGGAAGACAAACAAGACCAGATTTAGACTTAGGAATCTGTGGAGAACATGGAGGAAATCCAGCATCAGTTGAATTCTGCCATAAAGTAGGATTAGACTATGTATCATGCTCACCATATAGAGTTCCAATCGCAAGATTAGCTGCTGCACAAGCTGCAATCAAATTTCCTAGATAAACAAAAAAGTTTATAAAATATAAAAAATATAGGTAATTGTATAAATCAATTACCTATATTTTTTTGTAATATTAAACAAAAAATCTCTTACAAAACTTGACAAAATATTTCATTATTATATAATAAAAAAATAGCAATAGATAAGGGGAGAATGAAATTGATATTAGTAAATGTAGTGAAACACTTTATAACAATAACAAAACATAAATTGATAGTATTTAAATTATGTATAATTGCAGGAGAACCATGGAGAGGATTTATGCATGATTGGTCTAAGTATAGTTTTACAGAATTTTGGGAATCTGCTAAATATTATACAGGTAAATTTAGTCCAATACATGCTTGTAGAAAAATTAACGGATATTCAGAAGCTTGGCTTCATCATAAAGGAAGAAATAAACATCATCATGAGTATTGGTATGATTATAATACAGAACAAAAAACACCAATTATTCCATATAAATATGCAGTTGAAATGATATGTGATAATTTGGCAGCGGGAATAGTATACAATGGAAAGAAGTGGACTAACAGTACTCAATTAGAATATTGGACAAAAATAGAGGCTAAGAAGAAAGTAAATCCAAAAATAAATAAATTTGCTAAAGAAATATTTGAACAAGTAGCAAAAAACGGAATTAAAAAAACTATTAAAAAGAAAAATTTAATGAAAGTATATAATGAAATAGTATTATCAGAAAAAACTGAAAAAGTAGAAAAATAAACTTTTTTAGTTTTTCTTTTTAATAAATGTAATTTAATTGTAATAGAAAAGTAAAAAAACAGTAACATACTTTTACAAGTTTTAGTGCTATAATAAAAAAGCAATTTAATTTAAAGGATGAAAAAATGAGCGATAAAAAAGTAACAAAAACAAAAGATAAAAAAAATAATGGCATAGATGATGTAACAAAAGCAAGAAAAGAAGAATTTGATAACATATTAGAAAAAATCAAGAAAATGTCAGAAGCAATAGAATTACATAGTAATGTAAAAAAAGCTGTATCAGAAGAAGTAGTAGATAGTAATTATTTGAAATACGTTGAAAATTCTTTAGAGGATAAGCTTTTTAATGATGCTAAATTTGATAAAATTAAATCTAAAATTTTATTAGAAGTAGTTTGTCCTGATTTAGCAAATATTGAAAAATTTGAAATAAACAAATTAGAAATAACAGATATAGGTTCACATTTTGAAGAACAAGAAAATTACATTGACAAAATATGTGTTTATGATAATAAATTTATTTGCTTATTTGGAGTAAATGAAAAAAATATTGATAAGGTTATAAAATATGAACCAAGAAAATTTAGTAGATTAGATATAATAGAAGCTATATGTGAGAAACTAGAAGAAGGAAAAGTAATGCAAATGGAACAATATGATGAATATTATGTTGTAAAAGGAGCAAATGGAATAAAGGTATTTTCAGAAAGAAAAGTTACATCTTTAATAAAAATTGAAGAAACAGGATTTGATAAATTAAAAAGTAAATTAATTTCATTATTTACAATTAACTTATTTACAAAAAAGAAATATTTACCTAATATTGATCTTATATATGATACAAATCCAAATAGATATAAAGAGTTTAAACATAATACAAGTAAAATAGATGCAAAAAGTAGAATGAAAATTTTACTTACAAAAGAAAGAGAAATAACAAGAAACACTGAAAATTAAGTAGTGTTTCTTCTTTTTTTATTAATTTATATTTAATATTATAAAAAAGTTAAAATAATAAAAAAATTACTTGAAATGATTATAATAGTGTGTTATAATTGTTTTATAAATTATTATATGTAACCTCTAAAAATATCTAACTATCAATGTATGTGAGGCCAATTGGCAAAGGAGGTAATTGCGCTATGAAAGTGTACCATGGAAAAATAACTAAATTGTGTCAAAATGAGGAAGATTTAGAATTTCGGGGAAAGTTAAAGATTGCGATGGAAAACTGGTATCAACTAAAATTGGAAGATTTACCAAATATAATAAATTTAATTGGTATCAAAAACTTAAACTATGAAATTATATTTAAATATGAAGATTATATTTTTTTAAGTTTTATAGTTAAAACTAAGGATACGGAAGTTGAAATAGAACTTTCAAAGAAAAAAATCATTTATCCAGAACCTACAATTAAAGTAATCACGAAACAATCTGTAATTAAATTTTTTACATTAGACGAATTAAAAAAATAGAAAATAAAAACAAAAACACCAGCAATGTTGGTGTTTTTGTTTTTTTATAAGTAATACGCTTTACTAATTAAAAAAAATGTTTTATACTTATAAAGTAACAGTTGTTAGAATTATTTTCTTTATGATTATGGAGGAAAAAGCAATGAAACACATTACTACATTAACAACCAGAAATTTGAAAGCATCTATGAAAAAAGGTGGATGTGGTGAATGTCAAACTTCTTGCCAATCTGCCTGTAAAACTTCTTGCACTGTCGAAAATCAAACTTGTGAGAGTGTAAAGAAAGAAACAAAGTAATGGCGTAGAAGAAAGGGGAAAGAGTCGTAATTAATTAGCGACTCTTTCTTTTTTATTTAATATAATTTTATAATTCAATTTTTGGTTGATATTTTTCAAGCCACATATTTACTTGACAAAGATACGCCATAAGCTGAGGACCAGTCATAAGTTGACCAAACCAAGGTCTAGTAAAAGATTTTCCATCTGTTTCTAAGATTTCTAAAATATAATCTCTGTTTAATAAATTGCTGATTGGAGCATTTTTATTACACATTATATTATTTAGCATTTCTTTGACTTTAGCAGTATATTTTGGATTCCATGTTTTAGGATAAGGACTTTTTTTTCTATCTACAATTTCAGAAGGAAGTATATCTTTCATAATATATCTAAGTAATCCTTTTTCTCTACCATTTAATGCTTTTAATTCCCATGGAATATTCCATACGTATTCTGCTAATCTATAATCACAAAAAGGAACTCTTATTTCAAATCCATTATACATACCCATTCTATCAGAACGATCAAGTAATGTTTGCATAAACCAATTTAATGTTAAATAAGATATCTTTCTTTTTTCAGCAGTTTCGGTAGAATCACAATCTAATATTTCTACTTCAGATAAACTTTCTTTATATCTAAAATCAATATAATCTTTTAAATTAATTTCTTTACTAATATTAGGATTTAAAAGTTCTTGCCTTTCTTTTAATGCAATTGACCAAGGAAAAGTATTACTATTTAAAGCGTCTTCGCGGAAAAACCAAGGATATCCACCAAAAATCTCATCTGCACATTCTCCTGTCAAAGAAACACTTGCTTCTTTTTTTACGTTTTTACAAAACAAAAGTAGAGAAGAGTCAACATCTGCCATACCAGGAAAATCACGTGCAATCATTGCATCTTCTAATGCATCTGCAAGTTCGGGAGTATCTAATAAAATTGTTTTATGATTTGTACCACATTTTTTTTGCATAATATCTATATAGAAGTTATCTGAATTTGGCTGAAAATCAGTTTTTTGAAAATTTTTATCATTATCAACATAATCTACTGAAAAAGTATTAAGAGGTTCTTTGCCATGTTCTTTACAATAATTTGAAGCATATAATGTAATTATACTAGAATCTAATCCTCCTGATAAAAAAGTACATAATGGAACGTCAGAAACAAGCTGTCTTTGTATTGAATCTTCTAATAAAAATTTTACAGTTTCACAGGTTTTTCCAAAACTATCATTATGTGTTTTACTAGTTAATTTCCAATATCGTTTAATAGAAATTCCATTTTTATTATATATACCAAAGTGTGCACCTTTAAGTTCAAAAATATCCTTAAAAATTCCATTTCCAGAAGTATGACAAGGACCTAGACCAAAAAGCTCTGAAATCCCATTCTTATCAATTTTAGGACATACACCAGGAAATTTAAAAAGAGCTTTTACTTCAGAAGCAAATATAAAATTGTTATCATGTACAGTATAATAAAAAGGTTTTATACCAAAATGATCTCTTGCAAAAAATAATTCTTGTTTTTTTTCATTCCAAATTGCAAAAGCAAATATACCATTCAATTTGTTTACTACTTCATTCCCAAAATGAATATATGATTTTAATAATACTTCAGTATCTGAATGACCATCAAAAGAAAAATTTAATTCTTTTAATTCATTCCTTAATTCATTTGTATTATATAATTGACCATTATAAACTATTGTATAAGTATTATCTTGAAATTTAAAAGTCATTGGTTGTTTTCCACCATCCGGATCCACAACAATTAAACGTTTATGTGCAAATAAAACACGATTATTTATATAACAACCATTTTCATCTGGACCTCTTTTAATAATTTTATCAGCCATATTATTTAAAATTTCTTCATATGTTTTTGTGTATAAATCTTCTTTAAAATTAACAAATCCTAAAATTCCACACATAAAAAAACCTCCTATCATCAATTTATTTTATGCAAAAAAAAATAAAAAATGAAGAAAGTAATAAAAATAGTTGATTTATTTATAAAATCAATGTATAATCCTTATATTACAAGATTGTTTTGTAATATGTAGATAGGAGAGAAATTTTCTCCTTGAAGGTTCTAAAGAACGGTTCAGATAGGACTAGCCGTCTTGAAATTGTTAGAACAGGTATAACCTAGCCCAAAATAGGATATTGCCAGTCCTAGTATCATGAAAGTGATAGCAAGCATAGAGGAGGGGGTGTACATTTTTTTTAGTGTATGCCTTCTCTTTTTTTATAAAAATATAATTATAATTAATAGTTGTTAGAATCACAAAAGAGCAAGATTTATCTTGCTCTTTTGCTTTCATTTTATAATGGGATGGATATTATATATCAGGGAAACATTATTGTATCTCCGTGATATTTATAATAGAGTTGAACAACTTCACCTGCAATAATTGTACACGAAGTTTGTTCAGCATCAGAGGGAAATTTAATTTTAGATATTCTACCTCTCCAATCTTTTATTATTGAAATTTCGGAATGTTCTTCTAAAAAATCCTCGAAAGTTTCAGTAATTCTTTCCCGATTTAACATAATTATGTTCCTCCTTCAAGTAATAAATTTAAGTATATAAATTATTATATCATCTATAAAGAAAAAAAAGCAATAATTATGTCGAAAAATGTAGATAAAACTTGCAAATACAATAAAAGAATGCTATAATAGCTTTCATAAAATACTTTTTAAGGAGGACTTATTATATGGAACATTTTGATGACTCGGTAGGAAAAAGACGGATAATTATAATTAATAATATGAGTCTTGATGAGGCAGAGAAATATTATTTTAAAATGCATGGATTGAAAAATGTTACCAAATCACAAAGTACTAGAACTTTAAAAAAGAAAATTAAAGGTATAGCACAAAGTAGAGATGTCTCGCAATGGATATTGGCAATTCGCGATAGAAGTAAGAGACTAATTGGTAAAATGGAGATTTTGCTTACAGGGGAAAATGTAGCACTACTTAAAATCGAAATTCCGGATGAAACATGGAATTATAAATATGGAGTAGAAGCCATTGAACAGTTCAAAGATATATGCAAAGAAAAACAATATTTCGAAAAAATTGAATTAGAGAAAGATAATCTTATTTCAAAACGATATAAAGATTATTACAAACTCAATTCTTACACGATAGAAATTGCATAATTATAAGTCAAAAAACCACTCTGAAAATTTAGAGTGGTTTATGTTTATATTTTTTCATTATACCTATTGACAAATAGCAAAATAATTAGTATAATTCTAAGGTACTAAAAAAGAGAAACTATGTAAAATAAATATACATAAAGATGAGTTGCGAGGGGGGGAATTAAAATGGCACAACCAAAAAGAAGATGGTCAAAAGCAAGAACAGGTTTAAAAAGATCAACATGGAAATTAGAAAATAAAAATTTAGTAGCATGCCCACATTGTCATGAAATGATTATGCAACATAGAGTTTGCTCTAATTGTGGTTACTACAATGGAAAAGAAATAGTTGCAAAAAAAGAAGATTAATATAAGAAGATACAGTATTTAAAATACTGTATTTTTTTATTTAAAAACTATTTAAAATAAAAACTGTATGATATAATATACAAAAAAATGTATTATAAATTTTATAAAACAAGAGAGGAAAATTCTAATGAATAAAAACAAAATAGAAAAGATTATTGAACAAATTAAAAATAATAAATTTATACATTATAGTATTATTGTTCTAATAGGGTTGGTACTAAGTATTTTTTTATTTAAAATAGAACTTAGAGATACTCATGATGGAATTTTGCACTTGTTGAGAGTAATGGGAACAGCAGACACTTTAGAAATTGGACAAATTCCACCACTTATAAATCAAAATTACTGCAATGGAGTAGGTTATTCTATGAATTTGTTTTACCAACCTATAGTAACTTATGTACCATTGTTAATAAAAATTTTTACACCTACATATGCAATAGCTATTAAAGCATTTGGAGGATTGTGCATAATTGCTTCTGGTATATCAATGTATCAATTTACATATCAGATAACTAAAAAAAGAAGTATTGCACTATTTTCTGCCATGTTCTATTTAATAGCACCATATAAATTAGCAAATGTATATAAAAGGTTTGCTATAGGCGAATTTACAGCATTAGTATTTTTGCCATGGGTATTTATGGGATTATATAATTTATTAGAGCAAGGACGGAAAAAAACATTATTTTATTACTATTGGAGCAATAGGTTTATTATTATCTCATACAGTTACTACATTTTATACAATTTTATTTTGTATAGCATATTTTTTAATTAATATAAAAAAATTAAAAAATAAAGAAGTAATAAAGAAATGTATAATAAATATTATATTTATATTACTAATAAGTATGATGTTTTACTTTCCATTTTTAGAAGCAACATCAGCAGCAGAATATACTTTAATGAATGATGATAGTATGGGAACAAATGGAAGATTCGTATCACAAAATACTATATCATTTGTTGAATTATTAAAGACAAAAGAAAACGTTGAAAGAGGAAAGGAAGTTACTGCCGTATTAGGAATTACTACTATTTTTATCTTATTATTAACATTTTTTGTTATAAAAAAAGTTGATAATAAATATAAAGAGTTATATTTATTATTTATAATATTTAGCTTGATTTCAGTTTTTATGGCAAGTAAATTCTTCCCATGGTCAATTATGCCAAATATAATTTGCAAATTACAGTATCCATGGAGAATGATAGGATTTTTAACATTTTTCATAAGTTTTATTTGTGGAATAAATTTATATAACATATTAAAATTAACAGTAAAAAAAGATTTTTTAAAAATTATAATAGTAGCTTTATTTGTTACAATTTCAATAATTAATAGTATGAGTGTAATATCAAAATATTTTTCAACCAACAATATGTTAGATAAAAACTACGAAACTAATATTGTTGAAAACAAAAAAATAGCGTGTAAAAGAATAAATCGTGATTATATGCCATTTAAAGCATTAATTTTACAAAATACATATGTTTTAGATAGAAAAGATACTACATATGTATTAGATGGATATGCAGATATATTAGATGAAAAAAAGGAGAACTTAACAGATAATATTAAGATTAAAAATGTTATGAAAGATACTATATTAGAATTTCCATATTTCTATTATGTTGGTTATGAAATCACTTTAGAAACAGAAAATAAAATACAAAGGATTAATAGTATAGAATCAAAAAATGGGTATGTTTCTTGCATAATACCACAAGATATTGATGAAGGAACTATAAAAGTTGAGTATACTAGTACTTTAATAACTAAAATTTCTTATATAACATCTGCAATAAGTGCTATTTTGTTTATTGTTTATATAATATTTCAAAAGAAAAAAATAAAAGAGGAGACAAATAATGACTAAAATTATAAAGAATATATTACAAAAAGAAAATATTAAACAAATATTAATATTATTAATTTCGTCTATATTTATTTGTATTCCGCTTCTATTAAAAAATATTGATATATCTTATGATGATGGGATACAACATATATGTAGATTAATGGGAACCTATCAATCATTACAAGAAGGACAAACTTTTCCTGTAATTATGTCTAATTTTTGCAATGGATTTGGCTATTCTTGGAACTTATTTTATAGTCCTATTACTGCATATTTACCATTAATATTTAAATTGATAAATTTTTCTTTTATAGATTGTATAAAAATATTTATGTTTATAATTACTTTTTTATCTGGTATAACAATGTATTTTTTTACAAAAGAAGTAACTAAAAATAAAAAAATTGCATTAATTTCAGGAATAATTTATATATTTGCACCATATCGATTTACAGATATGTATTTAAGAAATGCATTAGCAGAACTTACTTCATTTGTATTTATACCAATGATATTTCAGCGGATTATATGGCATTTTAAAACAAAAACCGAAAAGAGAAATATTATTAATAGTTGGAACTATACTGTTATTTTTAACTCATACAGTAATAACTATGTATGTTGCTATAATATGTTTTATATATCTTTTAACGCAAATAAAAAAATTAAAAGAGAGAAAAATTAGAAATAAAATAATATTTTCATTAATTACAATAATTCTATTAACAAGTTTTTTCTGGATCCCATTACTAGAAAGCAAATTAAGTGCAAATTATGAAGTTTTTAAAGAAGGAAGAATGGAAAGAACTAATGTATTGGTTGCATTTAAATTAAGTTTTTTAGAGCTATTTATTACACAACCAAATAGTATCATGATATATGAAGTAGGATTAATTAGTATTTTGGTCTTGTTATTTACACCTATAGCTATAAAAAAATTAAAGACTAAATATAATAATACCGATTTTTATAAATTTTATATATTTTCATTAATAACCGGAATAATATGTTTAATTATGACATTAAAAGTATTTCCTTTTGAATTTTTACCTTCAACTTTAAAAATGTTACAATTTTCTTTTAGATTATTAGAATTTTCATCTTTTTTCTTAGCATTTGTTGTAGCTGTAAATATAGAAAAATTATTAAGAAATATTAAATACAAAGATATTATTATAATTATGATATTAGAAATGATATTAACTTCATTATTCTTTTGCCATCTACATTATAATGATAATATAGATGAAACAAAATTATGGCCTGCAGTATCTGTTACTGAGAATACGGGAAGAGTTCATGCGGGTTGTGCTAGTTTTGAATATTTACCATCTAAAGCTTTTGAAAATAGAGAATATATAGAAAAAAGAGACAAGAATATAATAATATTAAATGGTAATGTAACAATAGAAAATGAACAAAAAAATGGTACAAATTTATCTTGTGATTTATATATGACAGATGAAAATATAGAATTAGAATTACCATATATATATTATATTGGTTATGATGCAAAAATTAATTATAATAACGGAACTAATATAAAATTAGATACATATGAAACCGATAAGGGTTTTTTAGCAATTAAAATACCTAATTTAGAAAATGGAAAACTAGAAGTAAAATATGAAGGAACATTATTAATGAAAATCTCATTATATATTTCTATTTTAGGAACTATTATACTAATTTTTAAATTCGTTGTACAAAAAATAAATAAATTGACTAAAAAGGAAAAATAGTATAGAATAGAAGATATGAAAATTGAGGTGAAGAAATAATGAGAAAACCAACAGTAGCAATAGTAGGAAGACCTAATGTAGGAAAATCTACATTTTTTAATTATATAGTAGGAAAGAGAATTTCAATCGTACAAGATGAACCAGGTGTAACAAGAGATCGTATCTATGCAGATGCAACTTGGAAAGGAAAGACTTTTACTTTAATAGATACAGGAGGAATAGAACCTGAATCTGAAGATATAATAATTTCTCAAATGAGAGAACAAGCTAATATAGCAATAAATATAGCTGATGTAATTATTTTTCTAACAGATATTAAACAAGGAGTAACTGCGGCAGATAAAGAAATAAGTTTAATGTTAAAAAAATCAAAAAAACCGATAGTATTAGTTTGCAATAAAGCTGACAATTTTGGTAGAACAACAGATGATATTTATGAATTTTATAACTTGGGAATTGGAGATCCATATCCAGTATCTTCTGTAAATGCTATAGGCATTGGAGATGTATTAGATGCCATATATGACGATTTTCCAGAAAGCAATGAAGAAGAAGAAAATTCTGTAATAAAAGTAGCAGTTATAGGAAAACCAAATGTAGGAAAATCTTCATTAATAAATAAAATATTAGGAGAAAACAGAGTAATTGTAAGTGATATCGCAGGAACAACAAGAGATGCTATAGATTCTGAATTTGAGAATGAATCTGGGAAATATGTATTTATAGATACAGCAGGTATTAGAAGAAAATCAAAGGTTGAAGAGAAAATTGAAAGATATAGTGTTATGAGAAGTGTTTTGGCTGTAGAAAGAGCTGATGTGTGTTTACTTATGATTGATGCAAATGAAGGTGTAACAGAACAAGATAAGAAAATTGCAGGAGAAGCACATGAAGCAGGAAAAGCAACAATAATTGTTATTAATAAATGGGATGAATATGAAAAAGACCAAGATTCAACTGAAAAATATAAAAAACAAGTATATAATGAACTTGCATATTTATCATATGCACCAATTATATTTATATCAGCAAAAACTGGACAAAGAGTTAATAAATTATTTGAAATGATAAATATAGTAGCAAATCAGAATGCTATGCGTGTTTCAACATCAGTATTAAATCAAGTATTAAATGAAGCAATTGCAATTGTACAACCACCAACAGATAAAGGGAAAAGATTAAAAATATATTATATGACACAAGCTTCTACAAAACCACCAACTTTTGTAGTATTTGTTAATGATAAGAAATTATTTCATTTTTCTTATGAAAGATATTTAATAAATCAAATAAGAAAAGAATTTACATTAACAGGAACACCTGTAAGAATGATAGTACGTGAAAGAAATCAAAAAGATGATAAATAAAATATAATAGGAGGAAAATGTTATGGTAGCATTTGTAGTAATATCAATAGTTGCATATTTAATAGGAAGCATAAGCTTTTCTGTAATTTTTAGTAAGAAAATGGCAGGATTTGATGTAAGAGAAAAAGGAAGTGGAAATGCGGGAACAACAAATGTATTAAGAACTGTAGGAAAAAAAGCAGCAATATTAACACTTTTATGTGATGCATTAAAAGGTGTAGTTGCAGTGTTAATTGCATATGTAGTAGGTTTGTTTATTAATGAAAATAAAGAAATATTAATACAATTAGCAGGTATTTTTGTTATAATAGGACATACATTCCCAATATTTTTTAAATTTAAAGGTGGAAAAGGTATTGCAACTGCACTAGGAGTATTATTAATAACAAATTGGAATATAGGACTAATTTGTTTAGTATTTGCATTATTATTAATGGCATTATCTAGAATGGTTTCTTTAGGATCAATTTCTGCTGCAATATTATTTCCAGTATTAGTATTGTTTATGCAATCAAATGCATATTTAGTAGAAGGAAAATATTATTTTATATATTCTATAATAATAGCAGTATTAGTAATATTTAATCATAGAACAAATGTGAAAAGATTATTAAGTGGTACAGAAAATAAATTAAGCTTTAAAAAGACAGAAAATTAGGAGGATTACAAGTGAAAAAAATAGCTATAATTGGAAGTGGAAGTTGGGGAGTAGCGTTAGCTATACATTTAGCAAAATTAGGAAATAACATAAAAATCTGGTCTTTTATGCAAGAAGAAGCTGATTTAATAAATAATGAAAGAAAGTGCAAATTTTTACCAGAAGTAACAATACCAGATACAATTTATTGTACAACATCATATGAAGAAGCAATTGAGGGAAGTGATATTATATTACATGTTACTCCATCAAAATTTACTAGAAATACAGTAAAACAATATAAAGAATTTGTAAAAGATCAAATAGTTGTAATTTGTACAAAAGGTTTTGAAAAAGAAACTTTATCAACTTTAGATGTAGTATTAAAAGAAGAAATTCCAAATGTAAAACTAGCAATATTATCAGGACCAAGTCATGCAGAAGAAGTTTCAAAATCTGTTCCTACTGCTATGGTAATAGCATCAGAAAGCAATGAAATAGCAAATCAATTAAGAGATATATTTATGAATGAAAGTATGAGAGTATATACATCTCAAGATGTACAAGGGGTTGAACTTGGAGGAGCATTAAAAAATATAATTGCGTTCTGTGCAGGGGTTACTGCAGGAATAGGTCTTGGAGATAATACATTTGCTGCTTTAATTACAAGAGGACTTTGTGAAATATCTAGATTAGGAGTTGCTCTTGGTGGAAAATCAGATACATTTTATGGATTGACAGGATTAGGAGATTTAATAGTAACTTGCCTTAGCGAACATAGTAGAAATAGAACAGCCGGTAAACTTATGGGACAAGGAAAAACTTTAGAAGAAGCTAGAGAACAAATTGGAATGGTAATTGAAGGTGTTGACAATATAGAAGTTGCTTATGAATTATCTAAGAAATATAATGTAGATATGCCAATTGTAAATGCGGTATATAATATGCTATATAATGATTTGGATCCAAAAGAAGCTGTAACAATATTAATGACACGTGACAAAAAATCAGAATAAGTAAAATAAAGGTATAAAATATGAAATTAATTATACAAAGAGTAAAAAATGCAAGCGTAGAAGTAAAAAATGAAATAGTAGGTAAGATAGGGCAAGGTTTTCTTGTCCTTCTTGGTGTAGGTCCAGAAGATACAAATGAAACTGTAAATTTTCTAGTTCAAAAGTTAGTTAAATTAAGAATATTTGAAGATAGTAACCAAAAAATGAATCTTAATATAAAAGATGTAAATGGTGAATTATTAATAGTATCTCAATTTACATTATATGCAGATTGTTCATCTGGAAATAGACCTAGTTTTACTAATGCTGCAGAACCTATTAAAGCAAATAAACTATATGAATATTTTATAGAAAAATGTAAATTAGAAAATATAAAAGTTGAACATGGAATATTTGGAGAAGATATGCAAGTAAAACTATTAAATGATGGACCTGTAACAATTATATTAGAAAAATAAAACAAAAACTTAGAAGAGAATTTATAAAATGATATATTATATTTCTCTACTAAGTTTTTTTATTCTAATAAGGGAATCTCTCATATAGATATCTAACAATTTCATCTGCATTGTTATCAGTTATATTTATTAAAATATCCTTATCCAAACTAATCCACATATTGATATCATATTTTTCTTTATTATCGATAAATACACCTATTATATCAGCCATCTCAATAGGGTTTTCATAAAGATTTTTCCATTCTAATAAAGAAGTAGAATAGTCATTTAATTTATTATCGGGTAAATTATTATAAAAATTTTTTAAAAATTTATATATTTCACCATTAGTATTACTAAATAATTTAACAATTGTTCTCATACAAAACTTCCTTTTCTTTCATTAGTATAAAAAATTTATTTTATATTATACAAGGAATAAATTTCAAATTTCTTGAAATACTAAAATAGAGGTGTATTATGAGCAAAAAAACTTTTTTAATAATAACTATTATAATTTTAATAATTATTTCCGTTGTTTTTACAATTATTTTTTTAAATTCAAATAAAAAAGATAATGTATTACAAGAGAAAGTAGAAGGACAACTAAATTATGTTGAAAAAGAAATAATAAATATGATAAATGAATTAAATAATATATCGTTTATAAATGCAACAATAAAACAGACAACTGAGAAAAGAACGAAAAGTAAGGATTCTAAATCTGACAGTTCATCAACATCATCATCTTCAGGAGGAGAATCATCATCTAGTGGATCATCTTCAGGAGGGGAATCATCATCAGAATTAGCTACAGATTCTTCACAAAGTGCTACTGCTACTGAAACTGATAAAAAAGAAATAAAATATACTACTGAAATAACTGGAATATTAAATTCTGATTTTTCTGATGTTGATTGGGAATATTTAAAAAACAATATTGAAAATTTATATTCGATTTGGAATATAGCTATAATAGACTTACACCAATTAAACATAAACAATCAAGATATATTAAATTTTAGTAGTTCTCTTGATCAAGTAGCATTAAGTATAAAAAATGAAGATAAAATTGCAACTATAAATAATTTAGCAAATTTATATGCATATATTCCAAAATATTTAGAACAATTTGAAAAAGAAAGTAGAAAAATAAATATTGCTTACACTAAAAATTGTATAATAAATACTTATGTATTTGTAGAACAAGGAAAATGGAATGATGTAAAAGACCAAACACAAAAAGCTATAAATTATTTTTCAGAAGTAATAAATAATGCAGAACAAAATAATAATAAATATAATAATAATAAAATAACAAAAATATATGTACTTTTAAATGAATTAAATAATACTATCGATTTAAATGATAAAGAATTATATTATATAAAATATCGTAATGCGATGGATGAACTCGTAAATATATAATTATTGACTTTTTGGTTAATTTATATTAAAATAAATAAGTAAGCAAATTAAATAGTCGCGTATAGCAATGCCGAAAGGCTGCGTACGAGGAAAGTCCGGGCTCCATAGAGCAAAGATGCAAGATAACGTCTTGTGAGGGTAACCTTAAGGAAAGTGCAACAGAAAATAACCGCCTATTTTATAGGTAAGGGTGAAAAGGTAAGGTAAGAGCTTACCGCTTCTTTAGGCAACTAAGGAGGGTCAATGTAAACCCCATCTGGAGCAACACCGTAAAAGAAGGATAAGACTGCTCGTCGTCTTCTAAAATGGTGGCTTTGAGTCTTATAGTGATATAAGAAGTAGATAAATGACTATTCATGACAGAACCCGGCTTACAGATTTACTTATGTATATATGAAAAGAACTTAGGAAATAGTTTCCTAAGTTCTTTTGCTTTCTTCAAAAAAATTTTTTGTAATCTTTCACATAGATAGTATATTGTATGCGATCATATAAAATACATACAAATCCATAGAAAGATGATTCATAAGGATTACCAATAAATCTGGAATTTACAGGAATAACAATTTTATATAAATCTGTAATTGTTAAATCAGAAGAAATGTCAGAATAGCTTTCTTCACTTAAAGAAAGTTCTGCATTTGGATTTAACTTTTTAAGTCTTCTTAAAAAAGACTCTGCACGATCTTTTTCTAAAAATTGTTTTCTCCGTAATTCAATTGTAGGAAATGACATTTGTTTTTTCCTCCTGTAAAAAAATATTGTGATGCTATTATTATACCTCTAAATACTAATAAAGTCAAGGAATGCAACCGATATATAAATATTACATAAAAACATTTAAGTCTTTAGGAATGGAAGCAATAAAAGATAAATTTTGTTTAAATACTGGATGAATGAAACTCATTTTATAACTATGTAATGCCTGCCTTTTAATCAAATTTGTATTTCCACCATATAAATCATCTCCAAGTAAAGGATGATTTATGTAAGACATATGAACTCTAATTTGATGAGTTCTTCCAGTTTCTAAAACACATTTAACAATAGAAATAGGAGTGTTATCTATTTTATTTTCTTTTAATACTTCATAATGTGTAACTGAATAATCCCCATTATCATCTACACATCTTTCTATAATACTGTTTTGTTTTCTACTAATCGGTTTATTAATCGTACCTTTTTTATTTATATCATCAAAAAATCCTTCTACAACAGATATATATTCTTTTTTAAAATCACCAGTTTTCATTTGATTAATAAAGCATTCTTGAATGTATTCATTTTTAGCAAAAAGAACTAATCCGAGAAGTATCTTTATCTATACGATTTACAGGTCTAATTTTCTTTTTCAAACCAATTTTATCAAAATAAAATCTAATACCATTAGATAAACTATCAGTGTGGTGTGACATTGAAGGATGAACAGGGATACCAGATGGTTTATTTACAATTAGAAACCAGTCATCGTCATAAATAATATCTATAGTCATATCTTTTGGAATTATATTAAAATTATCTTCTGTATAATCAAAAGAAACTATTATTTTATCATTTTCTTTTATTAATTGATTAATAGGAGAAAACAAATTATTAACAAAGATTTTCTCTTCTTTTTTTAAAGTTATTAAATAAGTGATTATATTATGAGTCATAGTAAAAATGATATTCCAAAAATTGAAAATGAATTTAGAAATATACTAAGTAAGATTATTTAAGTGAAAAATAGTAATTTGTAAGGGAGTTATGTTTTATGAATAAAGAAGAATTGCATAATATTGTAGAAGAAGAACAACCTAATATATGTCAAATAGTAGCAATTAAGAATAATGAAATAGTTTATAATGATACTTGGAATAATTATAAAACAACAGACAATGTTCATATTGCATCAGTAACAAAAAGTATTATATCTATACTTATTGGAATTGCTATTGATAAAGGACTAATCGAAAGTGTTAATCAAAAAGTATTAGATTTTTTTCCAGACTATGTTATAAAAAGAGGAGAAAAAACAATACAAGAAGTTACTTTATATAATTTACTTACAATGACAGCACCATATAAGTATAAGTCAGAGCCTTGGACAAAAGTATGCACAAGTGAAGATTGGACAAAGTCAGTTCTTGACTTGTTAGGTGGAAGAAATGGTATTACAGGAGAGTTCAAATATTCAACATTAGGTATTCACATATTGAGTACAATAATAACAAGGGTAAGTAATATGACAACATTAGAATTTGCTAATAAATATCTTTTTAAGCCACTTGGAATTAAAGAAAGAAACAATTATATTGTAAAGAATAAAGAAGAACATATTAGTTTTGTAACATCAAAACTACCAAAAGAAAACGGGTGGTTTTGTGATAATAAAGGAATTGTAACATCAGGATTTGGACTATGTGTATCAGCAGAAGATTTAGCAAAAATTGGACAAATGTGTCTTAATAAAGGAATATATAATGAGAAACAAATAGTATCTTCAAAATGGATTGAACAAATGACTACACCTTATTTTAAATGTGATGAAAAGTTTGCATTTATGCAATATGGTTATTTATGGTGGATTATAGATGAAGAAAAGAAAATATATTCAGCCATTGGAGATAGTGGAAATGTAATATATGTTAATACTGATAAAAATGTTGTTATATCAGTTACAGCAACATTCAAGCCATTAGTCTTTGATAGAGTTCAGTTTATACAAAAGTATATTGAACCATTTATTACTGAATAACAAATTACAATTTATAGAGTAGATGTAATAAGAGCCGAAAGGCTCTTATTTTTATGCCTTTAAATCCTATTCGCTTACAAAACTTTTCTTATTATGTAAGTTAAATCCTGTTCACTTACAAAGGTTTGTTGTATTAAGAA
>JAAZCX010000019.1 GCA_012513065.1 Clostridiaceae bacterium
ATATTTTTTGTTAACTTTTATAAGCTTACATTTGGATTTGAGTTTGTTATATCATTAACATTATTACTTTGAACTTGATTTTCTTGATTTAAATTCAATCCCATTGCTTGTGTTTTCTCAGCAATTAATGATACTATTCTTTCTGATATACTTTGAATTAAATATTGTAATTGTTCTGTTGCATAGTCATTTAATACTCCACAATTATTTCTACTTAAATCTATCATATTCTCTAATTGGTCTACAAAATTCATTTTTTGACTATAATTGATTTCGTAAGTTTTACCATCTTCATCTGTTACTGTAACTTCACATGTTGTGCTTAACAATTTGTCTTCAGCTGTTCCATTATTAGTTAAATAAACTGTCATACTTTGTTTATTATCAATATTTACTGTTGCATCTAATATTGATTCTGTATAAGTTTTACTTTCATTAATTCTAATTTCTAATTTATCAAAATCTGCTGTTGAATCTAAATCTTCAATTAATAAATATTGTGATGTAATAGTATCTTCGCTTTTTCCATATAGAGTATATTTAACACTATTTCTAAATATAACTTCAGTAGTAACAACATTTCCTTTTTCTACATATATTGTAACGCTTAGTCCTCCATCACTAATAATATTTACATTATTTACACTATTTATTTTTTCTTCAATTATTTTTGTAAATTCATTTACTTCTGTATATGATTTATCTAATCCTAATAATTTAGCTTTTGTAGTAATAAAGTTTAATGTTATACTATCTTCTTTTAATGTTTCTAATATTTTAATTTTTAATTGTTTTAATTGCTCTTCTGTTAAATTTAATCTATAACCTGTTGTTTTATAAGTAACTCCATCTTTTGAAATTGCTATATCATTTTCTTTTGTGAAAGATTCTTTTGAAATATTTTCTTTTATTACAGTACTATAAGTATCTATAATGTGTTGTTTTTCTTCTGGACTAATATTTAACATTTCTTCATAATTTGGTACTGTTATTTTGTTTGGTATAGCATATGTTTTATCATAATCTAATTGTAATTTTTGAGCTAATACTCTTAAATTATCATTTTCAATTCCTAAAAAAGCTGTTACTATTTCATCTGATTTTAATGCATAGATATTGTTGCTGTTTGCATATTCTAATGTAAATATACTATTTTCTTTAGAATATAATTGAGTTTTTGCATATGATTTTTCATTTGCTTCATCTACTTTAGCAGCTATTTCTAATTTTGTTCCATTAAACGTTTCATTGTTTTGTCCATCTGATTCACTTTCCATATTAAATGTAAGTGTTCCATCTAATGTGTAAGGCATTTGTTTTTGTAATTTAGATATACTAGCCATTTGTGTGTTTTCTGTTAATTGTAGACTATCTACAGTTTTGCCTAAATACTTATAAAATAAAGTTTCATTTGATTTAAATAAATCTGTGCTAACAAATATAAAAATACCTCCTAACACTAATGCTATTACTAAAATAGCAACTACAATAGCAATAATAATTCCTTTCTTTTTTCCATAATACATAATTAATTTTCCTCCTTCGTTTTTTATTGTTTATTTATTTTATTATTTATCTAATTTATTTTTTATTTCTTTGTTTTACTGCTTCATAAATAACTATTCCTGATGATACTGAAGCATTTAATGATGTTATTTTTCCCTTCATTGGAATTTTTACTAAAAAATCACAGTTTTCTTTAACTAATCTGCTCATTCCAAATCCTTCACTTCCTATTACAATAGCAATAGACCCTGTAAGATTTTGATCATAATAATAAGTTTTTGTATCCATATCTGTTCCACAAATCCACAATCCTTCTTCTTTTAATTGTTTTATTGTTTCATTTAAATTGTTTACTCTTGCTATTTTCATATGTTCTACTGCACCAGCAGATACTTTTGCTACTGTACTATTTACCAAAGCTGCTCTTCTTTTTGGAATTATAATTCCATGTACTCCTGCTGTTTCTGCAGTTCTTATTATTGAGCCTAAATTATGCACATCTTCTATTCCATCTAATATTAATATAAAAGAATCTTCTTGTCTCTTTTTAGCTTCTTCTAATATATCTTCAACTTCAACATATGAAAAAGGTGGAACTATTGCAATTACTCCTTGATGATTTTCTGTTTGTGCCATTTGATTTATTTTATTTTTATCTACTTGTGAGATTAATATTTTTCTTTCTTTTGCCATAGCAATGATTTTATATATAGATCCATGTTTTTCTCCAGATTGTATATATATTTTATTAATATCTCTGTCAGATTCTAATAATTCAATTACTGCATTTCTTCCTTCTATTTGATCTTCAATTTCTTCATTTTTCGACATTTTTCTTTCCTTTCCGATATTATTCTTGTTTTTTCTTCATATTTATGGTATAATATAAGTTGTAACTGTAAATACATTTTTTATGCATAGGAGAAAAAACTATGATTAATGTTATTCTTAAACTTAAGAGTTACTATTTAAAAAAGAGAAAATCGTATTTTATTAATCAATACGAAAAGTATCTTAACAATTTAAAAAGTCAACAGACTTTTTGTTATCTTTTAGATATGGATACTTATTCTTATAATAAATCTTTATATTCAGATTTATCAAATAAGTATAAAAATAAGATTATCTCTTTATCTGAAAAGATAGACCGTGTAGAAAGGCTTTTATAAGCTTTTCTACTTTTTTATTCTTCATCAAGTTTAAGTACACTTAAGAATGCTTCTTGTGGTATTTCTACATTTCCTATTTGACGCATTTTTTTCTTACCTTTTTTCTGTTTTTCTAATAATTTTTTCTTTCTTGTAATGTCTCCACCATAGCATTTTGCAAGCACATCTTTCCTCATTGCAGATATTGTTTCTCTTGCTATTATTTTACCTCCAATTACTGCTTGAAGTGGAATTGCAAATAATTGTCTTGGAATAGCTGTTTTTAACTTTTCTATCATTTTCTTTCCACGTTCATAGCTTGAATCTTTATGAACAATAAACGATAATGCATCTACTCCTTCTCCATTTACCCATATATCTAATTTTGATAATTCTGAACGTCTATAATCTTTCATTTCATAGTCAAATGAAGCATAACCTTTTGTTCTTGATTTTAATTGATCAAAAAAGTCATATATTATTTCATTTAATGGCATTTCATAAATTAAATTTACTCTATTTTCGTCTAAATATTTCATGTCTACATATATTCCACGCCTGTTTTGACATATTTCCATGATATTTCCTACATATTCCTTTGGTGTTAATATTTGAGCATCTACAAAAGGTTCTTCCATATAAGAAATTTCATTTGGAACTGGTAAATCTGCTGGATTATATAATTCTATCACACTTCCGTCTGTTTTATACACTTTATATATAACTGATGGTGATGTTGTAATTAAACTTAAGTCAAATTCTCTTTCTAATCTTTCTTCTATTATTTCTAAATGTAATAATCCTAGAAATCCACATCTAAATCCAAAACCTAAAGCATTTGATGTTTCTGCTTCATATTCTAATGCTGCATCATTTAATTTCAATTTTTCTAAAGCTACTTTTAAATTTTCATAGTCACTTCCATCCATTGGATATAAACCACAATATACCATTGGATTTACTTTTTTATATCCTGGAAGTGCTTCTTTTGTCGGATTATCTTTTAAAGTTATTGTATCACCAACTCTTATATCTGATAAGTTTTTTATACTTGCTGCAATATATCCGAACCTCTCCCGCTTCTAAGTATTCGCAAGGTTCATAGCTTCCTGGTTCAAAATGTCCTACTTCTGCAACTGTAAATGTCTTTTTAGCTGCCATAAGTAAAATCTCGTCTCCATCTTTTACTTTTCCATTTTTTATTCTTACATATGCAATTGCACCTTTATAATCATTATATAAAGAATCAAAAATAAGACAACTTAATGAGGCACTTTCATCTCCTGTTGGTGCTGGTAAATCTGTTACTATTCTTTCTAATACTTGATCTACATTTAATCCTGATTTTGCTGAAATACATGGTGCATTTGATGCTTCAATTCCTATAATATCTTCTATTTCTTTTTTTACTTCATCTGGTCTTGCATTTGGTAAATCTATTTTATTTATTACTGGTAATATTTCTAAATTATTATCTATTGCTAAATATACATTAGCTAAAGTTTGTGCTTCTACTCCTTGACTAGAATCCACTACTAAAATAGCACCATCACATGCTGCTAAACTTCTAGATACTTCATAATTGAAATCTACATGACCAGGTGTATCTATTAAATTAAGTTCATATATTTCTCCATCTTTTGCTTGATATTTCATTCGAACAGCTTGAGATTTTATTGTAATACCACGTTCTCTTTCAATATCCATATTATCTAAAACTTGTGCTTCCATTTCACGTTTAGAAAGAACACCTGTCATTTCTATTAATCTATCTGCAAGTGTTGATTTTCCGTGATCTATATGTGCAATTATACTAAAATTTCTAATTTTATCTTTTCTGTCTTTCAATATGTTATTCTCCTTCTGCTTTTCTTTATTTTATAGCGTTATTTTACCATAGTAATTTTAGAAAAGCAAGAAAACTTTAAGGACAGGTTATTTTTTTAACCTGTCCTTTTCTTATTCATATACTCTAGTAAATTGTAAATTTTGTAATGTATCTGTTGAACTTCTATTTTGTCCTCCTGTTGTTTTTGCAACACCTATAAAATGTACTCCGTCATATTCTGATACATCCATTTCATATGTTCCAGCAGCTTTAATATTTACCATTGAAAGAGCATTTGAACAACTATCATTAATTGGAGTCGTTGTTCCTACAAAAAGTAATAAACCTCCTGTGTTCCCCCCAATAGAGTTAGTTGTTACTGACACTTTTTCAATTCTTGTAGTATCTCCATATATTCCATAATATGAAACATATCCGTGTACATCATTAGTACAAGAAATACTAAAACTATTTCCATTACCCGAAACTCCTGCTGCTTTTATAGCTAATATACTCGTTTCTTCTGGTATCAATGTTTCTGTTACTTTTGTATGATTTTTTGTTTTGCTATATATATCATTTAATGGCATATCTACTGAGTTTACACTCCATGATGCATCGCTTGGTGTATATACTATTTGATTTGCATTATATATTATTGCTCCAAATACTGTTGTTCCTGCTGTTAATATTATTGTTGTTATTACTAAGAATATTTTACTTTTTAATATCTTTTTTACCATTTTTTTTCCTTTGTTTATACATTTTTATATTATTAATTTTAACACTCTTTATTTTTTTAGCAATATATTTAATGTTCTACTTGTATTATTATTTTTCCTTTTCTTTTTATTCTGGTATTACTTTTATTCCATAAATTCTATATGGAATAGTACTAGCAGTATCAGTTGTTCCTTGGTCCCAAATTGTATGACTTCCTCCAGCACTAAAAGTTACTCCAGAAGTGTCAGGTACATATGATCTATATTTTCTTCCACCACCACATGTAGTCAAACACCATCCTTGAGAAGACATAGC
>JAAZCX010000020.1 GCA_012513065.1 Clostridiaceae bacterium
AGAAGATCATAATCTTGATTTTTATACTATTGATGAAACTAATATAGAAGAGTTAATGGGAATAGATGTTACTAATTATGAAGCATTATCTTTTGAAAAAGAAGCTGATGGTGATTTTTTTGCAACCATTTTAGGTAAAAATAAGTTTGCAGGTTATGTAGCATGTGGTTCAGAAGATATTACTTATGTTGAAGAAGTTGGAAAAGAAGCTTATTGTTATACTCCAATTGTTTGCAATGCTCCTAATAATTCAGATACAGCTGAAAGTTGTTTTGTTTTTGATGAGGAAACCAATACAATTACTGGATATAGTAGTGAATGTTCTAAAGACATAGGAATTCCCAATCAAATAAATGGAAAGGATGTTATTCATATTGGGGATTATGCTTTTGAAAAATTAAATTTAACTAGTGTTTCTTTTCCTTCAACTTTAAGAAGTGTTGGAGAGTATGCTTTTTATGATAATGAATTGACAAGTTTAAATTTGCCGAATGGTTTAGAAAACATTGGAATTCATGCATTTGGGAATAATATGTTGACTTGTGTCTCTCTACCAAAAAGTTTAAAAATAATTGAAGAAAGAGCATTTATGTATAATCAACTTAGTAGCATAGTTATTCCAGTTAATGTTGAAGAGATTGGGCAATCATCTTTTTCATATAATCCTTTGACTTATGCTAGGATTAATGGAGGAAATCTTATCAATTGGTCTTTTGAAAATACTCTATTGAAAGAAGTTGTTTTTGGCCCTAACGTTGAATATATTGGTCATGGTATTTTTTTGCAAGCTTTTTTAGAAAAAACTTTAATATTTCCAGGCAATATAAAAACGATTGGAAGATCCTCTTTTAATTTTGATTGTTCTAAAAATTCAAATTATGATATATATATTAGAGATGGAGTTTCTCTTATTGATGAGAATGCACTAAGAACTTGTTCAAATCATACTATTAACAATTTTGTATTGGAAAGTGGTTATCTTAGTAAACAGCCATATTTAGCAGGAACAATTAAAAAGTTCATCATTGGAGAAAACGTTTCTATAGTTGAAGGTTATTTTAGCGGTCAATTGAAGATTGAAGAATTAATAATATCTGCTAGTAAGATTGGAAGTGATTCTGATACTGATTGGGGGCCTTTTGGCAGTAAAGATATTAATAAATTAACGTTAAAAGAAGGAGTTCAACAAATTGGTAGAGGAGCTTTTGCTTATGGGCGATTTAGTGAAATAATAATCCCAGATAGTGTTACGAATTTAGGTTATCAAGCTTTTATGGGTGGTCTGCTTGAAAAAGTAACAATTGGTTCAGGTTTAAAAGAAATTTCAGAGATGG
This sequence comes from Clostridiaceae bacterium, assembly GCA_012513065.1. Lineage (GTDB taxonomy): Bacteria > Bacillota > Clostridia > TANB77 > CAG-508 > UMGS1663. The sequence continues at coordinate 1,335 of JAAZCX010000020.1, forward strand.
GATTTTTATCAAATATTATTACCTCTTTACATTTAGGTAATAATATTGAAATTATTGGTTCTTTGGCTTTTAATAATAATCAATTAGTTGAATTAAATTTACCAAGTAGTGTTAAAACAGTATCAAATACTGCTTTCTTTGGCAATAAGATAAAACTTTTATCTTTAAATGAAGGTTTAGAAACTATAGGAGGAGAGGCTTTTGCTAGCAATGAAATAGAGAATTTAGTTATTCCTTCAACAGTTACAACCATTGGAAAAAATGCTTTTAGGAACAATCCAATTAAAAGTATAACAATTCTCGGGGATGAAACTCGATTTGATGATCGTTGGGTTGAAATAGGTTTTCCCATAAATTTGAAACCAGGTTTTGAACCAGATATGTGTTATGAGGTTACTGATGGTGAAATAACAAAATATTATTCAGAGTGTGGTATAGATAATGTAGTTATTCCATCTACAATATCAGGACAAACAATTACGAGTATTGCTGATTTGGTTTTTGCCTCTTCTAAAATAAAAAACTTAACAATTCCGTCTTCAATTATAAATATTGGAAACAATGCTTTTGCATATTATAATTATGGATATCAACCAAATTTATATATTGAAAGTATTACTATTGAAGGAGATTCTACTCGTTTTAATGATGATTGGAATGCGATAGGTTTTCCGTTACCTTTAATTTCTAATTTTAATTATCAAATGTGTTTTGATTTTTCTGGAGGACAAATTAATAATTATAATATTTCTTGTTCAAAAGATGTTTTGATTCCAGAAAGTATTGATGAGATTCCAGTTGCTTCTATTGGAAGTAGCGCTTTTGAATCAAAAGGAATTAAGTCAGTTGTTTTACCGAGTTCTTTAGCTAATGTTAGTGCTTATGCGTTTGCAGGCAATCAAATTACAAATATAACAATTCCGGTAGGATTAAGTTATATTGGTTCATATGCTTTTTTATCCAATTTAATTCAGAGCTTAATTATTCCAGAAGGAATTGGATATGTGGATGAAGGAGCTTTTAAAAATAATTTAATTAAAACTGTAACAATACCAGAAGGCGTTAGTTCTTTAGCTAATAGAATTTTTGAAAATAATTTACTTACAAGCGTTTCATTACCAGAAGGTATGAGTCAAATAGGTTCTTATGCATTTGCAAACAATCAAATTAAAAATTTAGTATTACCATCTAATTTGTCTTCAGTAAATTCTTATGCATTTTATAATAATCAATTAGAATCAGTTACTTTACCAGAAGGTATGAGTCAAATATATTCTTATGCATTTGCAAACAATCAAATTAAAACAATTAATTTTCCAAGCACTTTAACAGGAATTGGTCAATATGCATTTACAAACAATCAAATTATAACAGCAAGTTTACCAAGTTATTGTTATGTTCAATCATATGCATTTTATAACAACAATTTAAAATCATTAACTTTACCAAGTAATCAATCTAGTATAAGTGAATATGCTTATGCTAATAATCAATTAGAATCAGTAATTTTGCCAAGCGGGTTGACAAACATTAATAATTCGGCCTTCAGAAATAACAATTTAAAAGAAATAGTTATTCCTGAAAGTATGGCTTATGAATGGTCGATATCTGATTATGCTTTTTTAAATAATCAATTTACTAAAATAACTATTTTAGGTGATCAATATCGATTTAATCTTAAATGGGGTCAAAAAGGTTTTCCGACAGAGTTGATGCCAATTCCTTATTATGATTGTTTTGATTTCGAAGATGGTTATATTAATGGATATGATGAATCTTGTCGTAGAAATGTTACTATTCCAGAAATGATAAATGGAGTTAAGGTTATTGGAATTGGAGATTATGCTTTTTATGGAGAAAATATAACTGATATAGATATTCCAGCAACAATAACTTACATAGGTTCACAAGCATTTAATGATAATAAATTACCTGATAGTAAGGCTTTTATATATGGAAGGAATCCAGATGGTTCAGTTAATAAAAAGGTTTTAGTAAGTTATGGAGGTATTAAAAGAACTAATGTAATAGTTCCAGAAGGAATTGAAACGATAAATGAGTATGCTTTTGCCGGAATGGG
>JAAZCX010000021.1 GCA_012513065.1 Clostridiaceae bacterium
TAGTGAGGAATTAATTGATGAAATTAAAAATAAAAATGATATTATAGATATCATTTCGCAATATGTAGTATTAAAAAGAAGTGGTAGAAACTTTTTTGGATTATGTCCATTCCATAAAGAAAAATCACCTTCTTTTTCTGTATCTCCAGATAAACAAATATTCCATTGCTTTGGTTGTGGAATAGGAGGAGATGTATTTCGTTTTGTTAGCAAAATTGAAAATATAAGTTTTAGAGAAGCAATAGAAATACTTTCTGAAAAAGCAGGGGTAGAACTTCCTTCACTAGAATCTGATGGAGATACAAAATTATTACAATTGAAATCAAAAGTTTATGAGATTAATCAAATAGCTGCAGAATTTTATCATGAAAATTTGTATAAATCAAATGCAAAATTAGCACAAGAATATGTTAAAAAAAGGAAATTAGATAATAGTACTTTGAAAAATTTTTTAATAGGATATGCTGGTACATATAATGAGTTATATACTATTTTAAAACAAAAAGGTTTTTCAGAGGAAGAAATATTAGCATCTAGTTTAGTTAATAAAACGCAAGATGGAAAATTCATTGATAGATTTAGAGGAAGATTAATGTTTCCAATACAAGATGTCAGAAATAGAGTAATAGCTTTTGGAGGAAGAGTATTAGATGATAGCAAACCTAAATACATTAATTCACCTGAGAATATTGTATATAGCAAAGGGAGACATCTATTTGGATTAAATGTTGCAAAAAGACAAGAAAACAAGATGAAAAAAATCATTATTGTAGAAGGATATATGGATGCAATATCATTACATCAAAGAGGAATTCATAATGTTGTTGCATCACTTGGGACTGCAATGACAGAATCACAAGGACATTTACTTAGAAATAATGCAGAACAAGTAATTATTGGATATGACTCAGATGGAGCTGGACAAGCAGCAACTATGAGAGGACTAGAAATTTTACAAAGCATGGGATGCGACATTAGGATTTTACAAATAGAAGGAGCAAAAGATCCTGATGAATATGTAATAAAGTATGGAGCAGAAAGATTATTAAAGCAAGTAGAAAATGCAATTTCTTTAGTAGAATATAAAGTAAAAGTATTAAAGAACAATTTAAATATTGAACACCCAAATGATAAAATTAAGTTTCTAAAAGAAATAGCAAAAGTACTTTCTAAAATAGATAATGATATTGAAAGAGAAGTATATACAGAAAAAATAGCTTCAGAGCATAATATTGCAAGAGAAGCTATATATTCAGAAATATCTAAACTAGAACATACATCTACAAATGGAAAGAAAATACTTGAAAAAGCAAAACCAAAATTAGAAATAAAAGAAAATACAGCAATAGTAGAAGAACAAACATTAAAAAGGGAAAAATTAATTATTTATTTGTTAATTAATTATCCAGAAGAAAGTTATAAAAGGTTAAATAATGCAATTTCAATAGAAGATATGAAAGATAAAAATAATCAAATCATAATAAAAAAAATGTATGAAGAATTTGAAAAAGGAAATAGTAATACTAATCATATATTAAACTGTTTTGAAGATAATGAAGAAATAATTAATGAAATATCTTGGATTATGGCATATGATTTTGAAATTACAGAAATTAATAAATGTATTGATGATATTATAAATTTATATAATAAAGAAAAAGTCATCATTGAAAGAAATCAAATTATAAAACAATTAGAATCTCAAAATTTAGCACAAGAAGAAACAAATAAATTGGAAAAAAGATTAAATGAAATTATTATACAACTAGCAAAAATGAAATAGGAGGGATTATCAGTGAAAAAAACTGAAAAATCAGAAGAAGTAGAAGAAATCAAAATAAAAAAAGCAAAAAAAGTTAAAGTTGATGAAGAAGTAAATGAAGAAGAAAAGGCAAGAAAAACTAAAAAAGCAAATAATGAAATGAAAGATCAGATTAAAGAATCTAACAAAAAAAGTGCTAAAAACAAAGAAGAAAATAAAGAACAAGTAAAAGAAAATAGCGACGAAATTGGAAAAGATAAAGTAAAAGAAATTATAGAAAAAGCCAAAACAAAAGGAAAAATTACTTATGGTGAACTTGCAAGTGAATTAGATGAAGCAAATTCTGAACAAATTGATAAAGTTTTTGATGCTTTTGAAGATTTAGGTGTAGATATATTAAAAGATGACTTTGAAGAACCTGATATTGAAGAACTAGAAGAAGTTGAAGATATAAAATTAGAAGAAATAGATTTAAATGCAGCAGTTGATGGAGTTAATGTAGATGATCCTGTACGTATGTATTTAAGAGAAATAGGAAGAATACCTTTATTAACTTATGAAGAAGAATTAGATTTAGCACAAAAAGTATTAGATGGTGATGAAGATGCTAAACAAAAATTAGCAGAGTCAAACTTAAGATTAGTAGTTAGTATTGCTAAAAAATATGTAGGTAGAGGAATGTTATTCTTAGATTTAATACAAGAAGGTAATATGGGACTAATAAAAGCAGTAGAGAAATTTGATTATGCTAAGGGATTTAAATTTAGTACTTATGCTACATGGTGGATTCGTCAAGCAATAACAAGAGCTATTGCAGATCAAGCAAGAACTATTCGTATACCAGTTCATATGGTTGAAACAATCAATAAATTAATTCGTACATCAAGACATCTATTACAACAATTAGGAAGAGAACCTACCCCAGATGAAATAGCAAAAGAAATGGAAATTCCAGTTGAAAAAGTAATGGAAATACAAAAAATTGCACAAGATCCCGTATCCTTAGAAACTCCAATAGGAGAAGAAGACGATAGCCATTTAGGAGATTTTATTCAAGATGATGATAGTCCAGCACCACAAGATTCTGCAGCATATACTTTATTAAAAGAACAATTAGAAGAAGTAATGGAAACATTAACACCAAGAGAAGCAAAAGTATTAAAATTAAGATTTGGTTTAAAAGATGGAAAAGCACGCACTTTGGAAGAAGTAGGAAAAGAATTCATGGTAACAAGAGAAAGAATTCGTCAAATAGAAGCAAAAGCATTAAGAAAATTAAGACATCCAAGTAGAAGTAAAAAATTAAGAGATTATATGAATTAAAATATTAAAAATAAAAAAACTAGGATTTTTTCCTAGTTTTTTTAGTAGCCACGGTGAGATTCGAACTTACGACCTGCCGGGTATGAATAAATAAAATTAATAATTAAAGATGTTTAAAAATAGAATATAAAAATTAAGTAAAATTGTAGAAATTTGATATTAAACGAATAAATAGAATAAGAGATATTTATTATTTGGGGATTTGATAGAAATTTAATATTATTAGTTTAAAGTTTTACTTTGGATTTTGGGAAAATTAATAAATTAATTATATTAATATAAAGTTTTAAATAATATGTAAAATTTTAATAAAAATAAAAAAAGACTTCTAATAAAGTCTTTATTTTTTTCTTGGATATGGTTTTTTTTCGTTTGTTCTTTCAACTATATAATCTATACTTGTATTATAAAAATCTGCTAATATTTTTATTTTTTCAATTGGAAATTCTCTTATTCCACTTTCATAAAGTCCATATTGTTGTCTTGTTATATTTAAAGTAATAGCAATTTGTTTTTGAAGTAAATCGTTATCTTCTCTTAATTCTTTAATTCTTTTATATATTTTTATCACCCTATAAAATTTTATCATGCATTTGAATAAATTCTCTTAACAAGCATTTAATTGAATTCTATAATTTAAAATATAAGTGGTGATAAGGCTACAAAAAATACTATTAGCTTGATTTTTAGAAGAATAAGAAAAAAAGTAAAATTTAGTATACATCCACATTTATTGCGACATACATTTGCTACAATGTTTTTAATTAATGGGGGAGATATAGCAAATTTACAAATAATTTTAGGGCATACAACATTAAATATGGTTCTAAATTACTTACATTTAGCCAACGAAATGAATATGTGTTCACAAGTTAGATTTACTCCACTTGCAAACGTGCAAAATCTGTATAGTCAAAAAAAATAACTAGCAAATGCTAGTTTTACAATGGTAGCGACGGTGAGATTCGAACTTACGACCTGCCGGGTATGAACCGGATGCTCTAGCCAACTGAGCTACGTCGCCATATATAAATAAGACAAGTATTATTATAATTGCATTTTTGTATTTTGTCAAGAAAAAAAGAACAATTTTTATAAATTGTTCTTTTATATATTAAATTATCTATCAAGTTCATCATTATTTTTGAAAAAATAAATATTTCTTTCAGAAGTTTCAATATTTTTGCTTGATGGTTCAATTTTAGATATTGTTTTTTTTGTGATAGTAGAAGACTTTTTTAAATTTGATTGTTTAGGTGCACTAATTACGCCAATATTTGATACGTAATCTGATGCATTTTTATCTAAAGATTTTTGACTTTTAATTAATTCTTCTATAATTTTTGAATTATCAAAATCTGAAAATGATTCAAGACTTTCTTTTTGATCATCAGTATTATCTGCAACTAAAATAGAACGAAGTCCTTCAAAGGTTTCTCGCATTCTAGAAAGTATTGAGTTTGATTTAATAATTGCTTTTTTCATAATTTTTTTTCTTAGTAATAAAACTAAGATAGCCTCCTAACATTATGGTTCTTTTATAACATAATATAATAATACCACAAACTAATAAAAAAATCAATATGAAATATTAAAAAATAAGTTAATCCATTCTTCTGTCGGGTCTTCCTTCTTTTCCGGTTAATTTTTCAAATTCTCTACATTTGATTTTGTATTCCAAAGCTTGTGTCAAATATCTATAATACATATATCCTTGCTCATATTGAAAAACAGGATTAAATGCATTATCTGTTATATTTGGATCAAAATTATCATAAGGAGGATAACCATAAAAACCATTAAAATTTGAGTAATCTGTATTTCTTTCCATATGTAAAACCTCTTTCTATATATAATAGTTAATAATATGAAAAATAATTCATTATTATGCAAAAATCATAAATTTAAATTAAAAATAGGAAATGAATATATAAAAATTAATGTATAAAATGCAGCAAATAGTCCATGTAGTAATTTTCCATAAATATACGGTTTTATTGAAATTCTAGATTTTGCAATTATACTATTAACTTGTAACAAAACTGATATTCCACCAAAACCTAATAAAAATGATGATAAAACAATATTTGTAGAAATTAATTTAGATGGAATATTTATAAGTTGCAATAATCCATTTGTAAGTTCAAAACATCCAGATATAAAAGATGTAGTAAATTCAAAATCTTTAATTCCTAAAAAATTAAAAATTGGAAATAAGAATTTTCCTAACAATATTAAAAAGTTAGAATTTTTAAGAATTGATAAAATTACACTAAAAAGTACTACAAATCCGCCAATCATAACAATAGTTTTAACTGACGAAATAATACTTTTGCTTAATATGTCACCCAAATTAGAAAAGCATATGTTATCAGTTTTTATATTACTGTAATTATATTTATTTATATTATAATGTGAATTACTATTAATTTTCCAAAATCTAAAAACAATACCAACACTAATACATGATAATATATGAGTAATTAAAAGTAGAAATCCTATTTGCGTATTACCAAATAAGCTAATGCCAACTGTTCCTAAAATAAATAAAGGACCAGAGTTATTGGTAAAAGCTAAAAGTCTTTCAGATTCTTCATTTGAACAAAGTCCATTTTTATTTAAATCAACTACAATTTTTGCTCCTGTAGGATAACCACTAATTATTCCCATTATAAGAGCATAACTACCAACTCCAGGAACATTAAAGACAGGTTTCATAATAGGATTTAATATTTTTCCTAATTTTGTAATTACATTAGTATAACTAAGTAATTCTGTAGCAATGAAAAATGGTAGTAGTGAAGGAACAATATTATTTGCCCATAATAATAATCCACTTTTGCTTGCCACTAAATTGCTTTTAGAGAATATAACAAGAAAAAATATAAATAAACAAAATATCATAGGTAATATATTTCTTTTTATTGATAAAAAGATGAATTTAGTTTTTGATTTCATAGACATACCTCTTTATAATATAGATATTAAAATAAAACTAAAATATGAGTTTTGAATAAAATATTAATAATATAAAATTATAACTATTGTTAAAATAAAAAAAACGGTATATAATATATAAAACAAAAATGAGGAGATAACAAAATGAATGAGATAATATCTGACTTACAAAAACTCCCAAAGTTTCAAGAATATGTACAAGAAATAAAAGAAAAAAAAGGCCCGGTAACAATATCGGGTCTATCTGACGTGGGAAAAATACAGTTTATTTGTGCGACAAAACAAGAAATAAATCAGCCAATTTGTATTGTAACTTATAATGAAATACAAGCAAGAAAAATAATAGAAGATTTAAAATATTTTTCTAAAGATTTTGAAGAAATATATTATTTTCCTAAAAGAGAAATAGTAACTTATGATTATATAGCAGAAAGTAAGGATTTACCATACGAAAGAATAGAAGTTTTAAATAAAATTCAAAAGAAAAACGCAAAAGTTATTGTAACAACAATAGAAGCTATTATGCAAAAAATGATAACAAAAACTACTTTGTATAAAAACAAAATAACATTAGAAATAGGAAAAAATTATAATATAGAAGATATAAAACAAAAATTAGTATCATTAGGTTATGAAAGAAACGACTTAGTAGAGAATAAAGGCCAATTTAGTGTGCGAGGAGATATTATAGATGTTGCTATTTCTGAAAAAGAAGGAATTCGTGTTGAATTTTGGGGAGATGAAATTGATTCAATTAGAAAATTTTATTTATCTTCTCAACGTTCTAGTGATATGGAAAATAAAATAGAAATAATGCCAGCACACGAATTTGTTTTAGAAGAAGATTTAAATACGATTATTAAAAAAATAAAAAATGATAATATAGATTTAAAAAGAGAAATAGAAAATAAAATTGAAACAAAGCAAAAGACAGGGTATATAGAAGCTTTGAAAGAAATAAAAGAAAAAGATATAGAAATAATAGAAGAAGAAAATTACATTAGTAAAGTAGATAAATATTTTGATTATTTTTATAAAAAACAATCTAATTTTTTTGATTATTTACAAAATGATTTTATTATCTTATTTGACGAATTTTCTAAAATAAAACAAAGAGAAGAAAATATCATTATTGAAAATCGTAATTTAATAAAAACATTAATAGAAAAACAAAAATATATACCACAAGCAATTCAAGAAATTAACAAAATAGAATATACAAATGAAAATAAGCAAATAATATATTTAGAAAAGCAGGACTTTGGGTTAACAAAGTCATCAAGTATAAAATATATTTTTAATTATAGAGATGTAAAATATTATAAAAGTGAAATAGAAATTTTATTAGAAGATATCAAAAAATGGCAAAATAGCAAAAAACAAGTTATTATATTAGCGGGAAATAAAGAAGAAACAGAAAAGTTTTCTAAATTATTACAAGATAAAGATATAAATTATACAATTAGGGATATAAAAAACAATATAAAAGCAGAAGAAAAAAATAAAGAAAATTGGCAAGTAATATTAGACACTGGTAAATTAAGCTCTGGTTTTGAAAGTTATGATTTGAATTTAATAGTAGTAACAGGTGAAGAACTTTTCTTATCATCTTTAAAAAACAAAAGGAAAGTAAGTCAAGGATTTAAACAAGGAGAAAAAGTAGTATTTGCAGATTTAAAAGTTGGAGATTATGTTGTTCATAAGAGCCATGGAATAGGACAATTTATAGGTGTAAATACATTAAAAGCAGATGGAATAATAAAAGATTATATAAAACTTAGATATAGTAATGATGATATGTTATATATTCCTACAAATGATTTAGACAATATAAGAAAATATATTGGAGGAAGAGAATCATCGCCTAAAATAAATAAATTAGGTGGAAAAGAGTGGGAAAATACAAAACAAAGAGTTAAAAACAATTTAAAAGAAGTGGCTAGAGATCTAATGGAATTATATGCTAAAAGGCAAAAAATAAAAGGTTTTTCTTTTTCAAAAGATACAGATTGGCAAAGACAATTTGAAGATGATTTTCCATATGTAGAAACAGATGATCAACTTCGTTGTATAGAAGAAACGAAAAAAGATATGGAAGATGTAAAACCTATGGATAGACTTCTTTGTGGAGATGTTGGCTATGGAAAAACTGAAGTTGCAATAAGAGCAGCGTTTAAAGCTATAATGGATCAAAAACAAGTAGCATATTTGGTTCCAACTACAGTACTTGCAAATCAACAATATGAAACATTTAAATCTAGAATGGAGAATTTTGCAATAAGAGTAGAATTACTTAATCGTTTTAGAACAAAAAAACAGCAAGATGAAATTGTACGAAAACTTAAATTAGGAGAAATAGATGTTGTTATAGGAACACATAGAATATTAAGCAAAGATGTAGAATTTAAAGATTTGGGATTACTTATTATTGACGAAGAACATCGTTTTGGAGTGAAAGATAAAGAAAAAATCAAAAAATATAAAACAAATATAGATGTTTTAACAATGACAGCAACTCCAATACCAAGAACACTTCACATGTCAATAGTTGGAGTAAGAGATATGTCTGTTATATATGAACCACCACAAAATAGAAGACCTGTACAAACTTATGTGCTAGAATATGATGAAGAAGTTATAAAAGAAGCAATAACAAAAGAATTGGAAAGAAAAGGACAAGTATTTTATTTATTTAACAAAGTTGAAGGAATAGAAAAGAAAGCAATACAAATTGAAAATTTAGTTCCTGAAGCAAAAGTCGCATATGCACATGGAAAAATGTCTGGAACAGAATTAGAAGAAATGATGATGGAATTTGTTAAAGGAGAAATCAATGTTTTAGTATGTACAACTATATTAGAATCTGGAATTGATATTCCTAATGCAAATACTATTATAGTAGAAAATGCAGATAGATTAGGATTAGCACAATTATATCAAATAAGAGGTAGAGTTGGTAGAGCTGATAAACAAGCATATGCATATATTACGTATAAAAGAGACAAAATATTAACAGAAGTTGCAGATAAAAGACTAAAAGCTATTAAAGAATTCACAGAATTTGGGTCAGGATTTAAAATTGCAATGCGTGATTTAGAAATAAGAGGAGCAGGAAGTCTTTTGGGAGAAATCCAACATGGACATATGGAAGAAGTAGGATATGATACATATTGTAAATTATTAGATGAAGTGTTAAAAGAAATGCAAGGAATCGAAACAATAGAAGAACAAGATGTACAAATTGATTTAACAATATCATCATATATACCAGAAGAATATATTGAAAATAGTAGTCAAAAGATTGAAATTTATCAAGATATTGCATTATGTAGAAGTGATGAAGATATTCAAAATGTAACAGATGAAATAATAGATAGATATGGTCAAATGCCAATAGAAATTGAGAATCTACTTAAAATAGCAACAATTAAAAATTTGGCAAGAAAAGCAAATATATTAAAAATTGCTCAAAAAAGAGATGGAATTGTATTTTTATATGATATAAATAAATTTGATATGTCTTTAGTAGATATATTGTTAAAAAATTATAATAGAAGAGTTCGATTTTCACCAGGAAGAGAACCATATATAACTTTTATGTTACAAGGAAAAAATGATAAAGAAAAATTAAAAGAGATTGAGAATTTTTTATTAGATAATATAAAATAATTTATTAAAATTGATAGGAGAGAAAAGTGCAAGTTATTACAAGTAAAGAAAATGAAATGATAAAAAATATTAAGAAATTAAAAGAAAAAAAATATAGAGATCAAGAAAACAAATTTATTGTTGAAGGAATAAAAATGGTTCAAGAAGCTATTTTGGAACAAGCTAGTATAGATAAAATTGTTATATGTGAAGATTGCATAAATGATGGAACAATAGAACAAGAATTACTATATGAAATAGCTAAAAAAGATTGCATATATGTTTCTGAGAAAGTTTTTGAAAGTATAACAGATGTGACTAATCCACAAGGTATTTTAGCTATTATTAATAAGCAGAATGCTGAAGAACAAATAAATTATAATGAAGATATTATAGTTGTATTAGACGGAATTCAAGATCCAGGAAATTTAGGAACAATATTAAGAACAATTGATAGTGTTGGATTAACACAAGTAATATTATCAGAAAACACTGCAGATTCATATAATCCTAAAGTAGTTCGTTCTACTATGGGTGCAATTTACAGAGTAAAGATATTAAAAACTAACAATATAATTGAAACATTAAAAAATGTACAAAAGAATAAATATAAAGTCATCTCAACATCTTTACAAACAGATAAAAGTATTTACGATATTGAATATAAAAAATTAGCTATAGTAATAGGAAATGAAGCAAATGGCGTATCTGAAGAAGTATTAAAATTATCAGATGCAAAAATAAAAATTCCAATGCTTGGGAAAACAGAAAGTTTAAATGCTGCTGTAGCAACAGGTGTTATTTTATATGAATATGTTAGAAATAAGATTAATTAATAATATTAAATATCAAAAAACAAAAAAGTAAATAAAAATAAAATCCAAAATTTAAGTATTTTATACTCTGAATTTTGGATTTTTATTTTAACTATCTCATTAAATAAGAAAATATAATTGAACTTAATTTTAAACTATCATGTCTTATAACACCATCTATAGTTGTTAGTAAGTCATCTTCTAATAATTCATAATTTTCTTTAATAATATTTTCATAATCAATTTTAACAGGATCCTTTTGCTCTTCTGAAGCATATTTATCAAGAAGATTATCATCTACAATTGTATTAGTAGCAATAACAGCATCAATAGTATTTTTACCAAGATATCTCTCAAGTGTTTGAACGTGGTCATTAACAGTAAAATTATCAGTTTCTCCAGGTTGTGTCATTGCATTACAAATGTACATTACTTTTGCAGATGAATTATTTATAGCATTTACAATATCTTTACAAATTAAATGTGGCATAACACTTGTGTATATACTTCCCATACTCAAAATTATTAAATCTGCTTCTTTTATTTTATCAAAGATTTCTGGAAAAACATGAGGTTCTTCCTTATAAAAAATACGACAGTATTGTTTATTTGCTTTGGTAATATTTTCTTCACCTTCAATTATTTCACCATCTGTAGTTTCTCCCATTAAAGTTAAAAAATCTTCTGAAAGAGGAAGAACAGTTTGTTCAACATGAAGTAATTTGCTTAAATATTCTATACTTGTTTTAAAACTATCTGTTTCTTTTAATAAAGATGTTAAAATTAAATTTCCAAGTGCATGACCATTTAATTCACTATATGTAGATAATCTATATTCCATAATATTTTTTATTTCATCAGGTAAAGTAGAAAGACTGGTTAATACATGTCTTACATCTCCAACAGCTGGTGTAGAAAATTCTTTTCTTAATCTACCAGTGCTACTACCGTTGTCTGATACTGTAATAATTGCAGTTATATCTAATGGAAAGTATTTTAATCCTCTTAACACACTAGAAGTTCCAGTTCCACCACCTAAAATAACAACTTTTTTTCTTTGCATAATTATAACCTCCAACTTAATGTATTGTATATTATATATTAAAATGTAAAAAGAAACAAGATATTTAAATTTTTAATATATATATATTGTAATAAAGCAAATAACTTACAATTTTTTCTTGTTGACAAAACAATACTCTATTGTTAAAATTAAAATAAATGATAGGAGACGAAGGAGAAAAAGATGAAAAATGTAAATGGAATAACATTAGTATCTTTAGTAATAACAATCATTATTTTAATAATACTTGCTGGAGTAAGTATTAATTTAGTAGTAGGACAAGATGGAATAATAACTAAAGCAAAACAAGCTAAAGAAAATATTGAACTTGCACAAATTGAAGAACAAACTAGATTAAATGATATATATACTTCTATGAATAATGAAACATCAGGAGGAATATTATATGAGCCAATTGCTGAATTGTTAAATTATAGAAGAAAAATTTCACAAGCAATTACAAATAGAGGAATAACTACATCAGAAATGGATAGTGCAGATAAAATGGCTGCTAATATATCAAATATATCAGCAAGTTCATCTTTTTCACCTATAGAAGAAGTATATAAAACTTCTATAAAGCCAATTAATGTAAATACAACTACTCCAAATATTGTAACATTTAAAGCGACAAAAAAAGGAAATTTAATTATTGATATAAATTATGATGGAGGGGCACTTGCGGCAAAATATTATCCTATATCGGCTAGTGCTACAAACTGTACAGTAATACAACAAGATTTACCAATATACAATACACATTATGCAGGTTATTTGTTAGCAGGAACTTGCGAAAAAGATGAAGATATCACTGTATCTATATACGCATTTAATGATGCAATATCAGCAAACTATACAATAAGTGCTTATATAATTGAAAATGAAGAAGAAAAACAAATACAAAATGCATATGCAGAAACATTTACACCTGTAAGTAATGTGACTAAAACAATGAGTTTTACAGCATCAAAAACAGGAAATTTAATAATAGATATCAATTATGATGGTGGAGGAATTGCAGCAAAATATTATCCAAACAAATTAAAAGCAACACATTGTACAACAATACAAAATGATTTACCAATTTATAGTATTTATAATTCTGGATATTTAATGTCAGGTATTTGCAGTGAAGGAGAAACAATAACAATAGAACTTACAGCATTTAATGATGCAATATCAGCATCATATACAGTTAATGCATATATAATATAATTAAATAAAATGTAAAAGTGAGTACAAAATTAATACTCACTTTTTATTATTTTAATAACAAAATTTATTAAAAAGTATAGACATAAGAACAATTAGGGATTATAATATTTGAAGAAATCGGAGGAAGAATATGAATAATCAATATAGAAATCATACATGTGGAGAATTAAATATAAAAAATGTAGGACAAGAAGTTAGATTAGCTGGTTGGGTTCAAAGAATTCGTAACTTAGGAGCAATGAAATTTGTAGATTTAAGAGATGAATCTGGTATTACTCAAATAGTTATTTCAGATAAAGAAGAATTAAATGAAGTATCAAATGTTTTAGTAACAGAATGTGTTATTTCTGTTACTGGAAAAGTATTAGAACGTTCAAATAAAAATTTAAAAATATCAACTGGAGAAATAGAAGTAGATGCAAATGAGATTACAGTACTTGGAAAATGTAAAAATGTATTACCATTTGAAGTAAACTCAGATAAAGCAGATATTAGTACAGTTAAAGAAGATTTAAGATTACAATATAGATTTTTAGATTTAAGAAATGATAAAATACATAAAAATATATTACTTCGTTCAAAAATATTAAAATTTTTAAGAGATAAAATGGATGAATTGGGATTTTATGAAATTCAAACACCAATTTTAGCTAATTCATCACCAGAAGGTGCAAGAGATTTCTTAGTACCAAGTAGAATACATCCAGGAGAATTTTATGCATTACCTCAAGCACCACAACAATTCAAACAATTACTTATGGTATCAGGATTTAGTAAATATTTTCAATTAGCGCCATGTTTTAGAGATGAAGATCCAAGAGCAGATAGGGCACCAGGTGAATTTTATCAATTGGATTTTGAGATGGCATTTGGAACTCAAGAAGAAGTTTTTGAAATATTAGAAGAAATATTTACATCTACATTTAAGAAATTTACTACTTGGAAAGTAGATGAAGGACCATTTATACGTATTCCATATAAAGAAGCTATGGAAAAATACGGAATAGATAAACCAGATCTAAGAAATCCACTTATTATTCAAGATGCAACACAAGCTTTTAAAAATACAGAATTTAATGCATTTGAAAATAAAATAGTAAAATGTATCATAATTCCAAATGGATCAGAACAAGGAAGAAAATTCTTTGACAATATGACTATATTTGCAAAAGAAGAAGTAGGAGCAGATGGATTAGCTTGGGTAAAACTAACAGAAGAAGGACCTACAGGTGGAATTGCAAAGTTTGTAACAGAAGAAGTTAAAAAATATTTAGAGCAATTAGGAGCAAAAACAGGAGATAGCATTTTATTTGTTGCAAACGAAAAATTAGAAATAGTACAAAAAATTGCAGGACTTATTCGTATAGAAGTTGGAAAACAATTAGATCTAATAGAAAAAGATAGCTATAGATTCTGTTTTATAGTAGATTTTCCAATGTATGAATATAATGAAGATACTGAAAAAATTGATTTTAACCATAATCCATTTTCTATGCCACAAGGTGGAATGGAAGCATTACTTACAAAAGATCCATTAGATATTGTAGCATATCAATATGATGTTGTTTGCAATGGATATGAAATGGCATCAGGAGCAGTAAGAAATCATGATCCAGAGCTTATGGTTAAAGCATTTGAAATAGCAGGATATAGTGAAGAAGAAGTTGAAACTAGATTTGGAGCGTTATATAATGCATTCCAATATGGTACACCACCACATGCAGGTGCAGCTCCTGGAGTAGATAGAATGATAATGTTAATAGCAAATGAATATAATTTAAGAGAAATTATAGCATTTCCTAAAAATAAAAAAGCAAGAGATGTATTAATGAATGCACCAAGCAAAGTATCAAAAGAACAATTAGATGAAGTACATATAAAAATAATAGAAGAATAAACAATAATAAAAGATGTGAAAGACTTAAAAATCATTCACATCTTTTTGGAAAGTAGGATTAATAAATGTTAAATGGAAAAAAAGTATTATTAGGAATGAGTGGAGGAGTAGATAGTTCTGTTTCAGCAATTATTTTAAAAGAAATGGGATATGAAGTTATAGGAGCGACTATGTTATTATGCCCTAAACAAAATATAAATGTTGAAGTTGGATGTCTTGCAAATTCAGCAGTTAATGATGCTAAAAAAGTATGTGAAAAACTGAATATAAAACATATAGTATTAGATTGTAGAGAAGAATTTAAAACTAGAGTTATCGATAATTTTGTAGGTTCATATGAAAATTGTAAAACACCTAATCCTTGTGTTGAATGTAATTGTTATTTAAAGTTTGGAAAATTTTATGAGAAAGCAATTGAGCTTGGATGTGATTATGTAGCAACAGGACATTATGCAAAAGTAGAATATGATGAAAAATTAGAACAATATGTAATGAAAAAGTCAAAAGCAGAAGGTAAAGATCAAACATATTTCTTATATAAAGTACAAAAAGAAGTATTGCCTAAAATCATATATCCATTAGAAAATTTTGAAAATAAAGAAGAAATTAGAAAAATAGCAGAAAAGTATGATTTGGTAGTAGCACACAAGAAAGATAGTCAAGAAGTATGTTTTATACCAGATGATGACTATGTAAATTTTATAAAAAATAATGATTATAATAATCAAAATTTTAAAGAAGGAAATATAGTTTTAAAAGACGGAACAATATTAGGAAAACATAAAGGATTAATAAACTATACAATAGGACAAAGAAAAGGATTGGGAGTTAGTTATAAATTACCTTTATATGTTATTTCATTAAACAAAGAGAAAAATGAAGTAATAGTTGGAGAAGAAAAAGATTTATATGAAAAAGAATTAAAAGCAGAAGATTGCAATTTCTTAATTGATATAGATTTAGAAAAAGAAATAGAAGTAATGGCTAAAATAAGATATCGTGCAAAAGAAGCAAAAGCTACTTTAAAAATGAAAGATGGTATTGCTAATGTAATTTTTAATGAACCTCAAAGAGCAATTACACCAGGTCAATCAGTAGTATTTTATATAGATAATATAGTTATTGGTGGAGGGAAAATATTATAAAACAAATTTTCGCAAAAACTATTGACTTATGTAACATCAAATGGTAAAATGACGATATTATATTCGAAAGAGGTGATGTTATGCAAGGAAATATTCCTATGGCAAATGACCAAATCGAAGAAATAAAAGAAATTTTAAAAGAAGTAAAAAATGAACAACAAAATTTGTCAAACCAAACACAAAAGAATTTTGAAATTATTGTAAGAAAACTAATGAAAATGCAAGAGTATAATGAAATAAGCGATATGACTAATCAAGTATTTGAAATGCGTTTATCAAATATTGAAGATTTCTTATTTCAACTAGACAAATACATATATAATAAGAAAAATAGAAAAGAAAAACAAAAGTAATAACTAAAATACCAAGAGTATACTCTTGGTATTTTTATATAATAGATGTATAGAATATAATTGACAAAAGAATAGTATGTTGATAAAATGAGAACAGTATAAAGAGAAAAAAGAAGAAAAATTAATCGTAAGGATGAAAAAATGATAGATTTAGATAGAATAAGAAAACAATTTCATGAATATGTAAGTAATTATGATATAAATAATTCAAAGATTAAATTAAAATATGAACATACATTAAGAGTAGTTGAAAACTGTAAAGTTTTGGCTAATGAATTAAAGTTAAATGAAGAAGATACAAAATTAGCATGTTTAATAGGATATTTACATGATATAGGAAGATTTGAACAAGCAAAGGTATATGGAACATTTAAAGATAATAAATCTATAGATCATGCAGATTATAGTATTGAACAATTATTTGAAAAAGGTGAAATTAGGAAGTATATAGATGAAATTGAATATGATGAAATCATATATGTATCAGTAAAATATCATAATAAAATAGATATAAAAGATGGAATTGATGAAAGAACAAAATTATTTGCAGAATTAATAAAAGATGCAGATAAAATAGATATTTTTAGAGTAGCAGTAATTAATAAATCACAAGATTTTTATGAAGTTAATAAATATGATGGAAATTTAACTAAAAGTGTAGAAAAAACATTTTATGAGCATAAACTTATTAATATAACACAAGTAAAAACAGTAACAGATAAATTAGCATTAATAATAGCATTTGTATATGATATTAATATTAAAAAGTCATTTGAAATTATAAAAAAAGAAAAATTAATTGAAAAAGTAGTAGAGATTTTTTTGCAAGATTATAATGTACAAGATGATAAAAAAATACAAAAAATGAAAAGAGAAATATTAAATTATATGCGGATAAAAAAGAAAAATAGCGTAACATTTTGTTACGTTATTTTAAGTTGTTTAAAATTAAAGAAAAGCATATAAATAAATTGTATTAAAATTTGCTATTACTATTGATAAAATAATAAAATAAAGGTAAAATAATCAAAAAGATATGGAAAAGTAGAGGAGAAAACACATGAAGAAAAATATAAGATTTTATTTTGCGTTTTATTTAGCAAAAATATCAGTAATAGCATTAAAAATAATAAAAAGAGATGCAACACAATTTCCAGGTAAATTAGCAATTACATTATGTCCTAATTTCTTAGAACAAATAGGAAAACCAAAAACAATAATTGCAGTTACAGGTACAAATGGAAAAACAACTGTATGTAATATGATTGAAGATTGTTTAAGAGAAAATGGATATGATTTTGTAGATAATCAATTAGGCTCTAATACTAATTCAGGAATTGCATCTACATTTATAAAAGCAGCTAAATTGTCAGGAAAACCAAAAAAAGATTTAGCAGTATTTGAAATAGATGAAAGAAGTTCTATAAGAGTATATCCATATGTTAAACCAACATATTTGATATGCACAAATTTATTTAGAGATTCATTAATGAGAAATGCACATACAGAATTCATATCTAATATGTTAACAACAAACATACCAGAGGAAACTAAATTAATATTAAATGGTGATGATTTAATTGTAAGTAATTTAGCACCTGCAAATGATAGAGTTTATTTTGGAATAGATAGAATAAATACAGATACAGATTCTTGTGAGAATATAGCTAGAGATATAATAGTTTGTCCAAAATGTAACAGCAAATTAGAATATGATTTTGTACGTTATAATCATATAGGGCGAGCACATTGCATAAATTGTGACTTTAAATCTCCTGAAATTAATTATGAAGTAACAGAAATAAATTTAGAAAACAAAATAATGAAAGTAAAACATAATAATGAAGAAGAACAATATGATTTAATTAATAATAATATTATAAATATTTATAATATGCTTGCGACGATTACAATTTTAAAAGAATTAGGACTAACAAAAGAACAAATAAATCCTGTATTGAGAAAACAAAAAATAGTCGATACAAGATATAGTAAATATGAAGTAAAAGAAAAAGAAGTTATTACACAATTAGCTAAAGGAATGAATCCAATTGCATGTTCAAGAGCATTTGATTATTTAAGAAAAGAAAGTGGTAATAAAGCAGTATTTATATTATTAGACGATTTACATGAAGCTGCAAATGGATCAGAAAATATTGCATGGCATTATGATACGGATTTTGAATTTTTAAAAGATGATTCAATAAAACAAATATTAACAGCAGGAGCAAGATATTTAGATACTAAAGTAAGATTACAGATGGCAGATATTCCACTTGATAAAGTAGTATGCCAAAGAAATGAAATGTCTTTAGTAGATGAATTGAATTTAGATGGAATTGATAAAGTATTTATATTACATGATTTATATTCAATTTCATTAAAAAATGAACTTAAAGAACAAGTAATAAGAAAAATAGAAGAGGAGTAAGATATGGAAGAAAATTTAAAAATAGAAATTTTATTTCCAGAGTTTTGTAATTTGTATGGTGATATAAGCAACATGAAATATTTGAAAAAATGTTTACCAAAAGCAAAATTTATTGAAACAACATTTGATAAAGAACCTACTTTTATAAAAGAAAATGTAAATTTTATATATTTAGGTCCTATGACAGAAAATATGCAAGAAAAAGTAATAGAAAAATTAAAACCATATAAAACAAGAATAGAAGAATTAATAAAACAAAATGTTATATTTCTAATTACTGGTAATGCTTTAGAAATATTCGGAAATTATATTGAAAATGAGGATGGAAGTAAAGTAGAAGCTTTGAAAATTTTTGATATTTTTGCAAAAAGAGATATGTTACATAGACATAATAGTATTTTTATTGGAAAATGGGGAAATATAGAATTAGTAGGATTTAAAAGTCAATTTACATTTGCTTATGGTGACAATGAAAATAACTATTTTGCAAATGTTGAAAAAGGAATTGGAATAAATAAAGAATCTAAATTAGAAGGTATTTACAAAAATAACTTTATTGGTACTTATTTAATTGGACCTATTTTAATATTAAATCCAATGTTTACAAAATCTTTAATAGAAAAAATGGGAATAAAAGATATGAAAATAGCATTTGAAGAAGATTTAAGTGCAGCATATGAGCAAAGATTAATAGAATTTAAAAAATTGTAAGTAAAGAGCTAACAACAAGAGAAATAAAAGAGGTATTTTAAAACTTATTAATGATTTTGATGATGTATTAACAACAAAAATTAAATGTGATATTTTACTACAATTGATGAGATTTTAGGTAAAAAAAGATAAAGAATACAGAAATATTACAAAAATATTACAAAAAAGTTGCAAAAATATTACAGGCATGATATAATAATGATATATTCAAAAGAGAAGGTGGAAAAAATGGAACTAATGACAATCATTTATATATTATCATTTATTATATTTGGATTAGTAATATACTCTGTAATGCAATTAAAATTAGCAGGGTTAAATGTAAAAGATTTTTGGAGCTTCATTGAAGCCAATCAAGTTTTAGATAAATTATATGCTTTTTCAAAAAAATATAAAAAAATGAGTGCACAAGAACAAATAATATTCTTAATGGAAGCGGAAAAAGTATTTAATGCATTTGATAAAGTACCTAAAATTATTTGGGAAGAAGAATATAATAAATATGAAGATGTACTTGATACATATAAAGATATTAAAGTATTAAGATGGGCATCATCTAATTAATAAGTTATAACATAAAAACTCTTATAGATAAAAAAACATTCTAGAATTTTAAAATTCTAGAATGTTTTTTTGTTTATAAGAAAGAATAATATAATATAAAACTAATATAATAATAAAATAAAAAGATAAAAGAAGAAAAGGAGTAGAGTAATGAAGGTTAGATATTTTGACCATGCTGCAACTACACCAGTAAAAGAAGAAGTATTAAAAGAAATGTTACCTTTTTTTGAAATAGAATATGGAAACCCATCTTCTATATATTCTAAACGGTAGAGAAGCAAAAAGAGCAATAGAAAAAGCAAGAGAAAGAGTCGCAAATGCAATAGGTGCAAAACCAAAAGAAATATATTTTACATCTTGTGGAAGTGAAAGTGATAATTTAGCATTAAAAGGAATTGCATATGCAAATAAAAATAAAGGAAAACATATTATAACAAGCAAAATAGAGCATCCGGCAATTTTAAATACTTGCAAGACATTACAGAAACAAGGATTTGATGTAACTTACTTACATGTAGATAGTGATGGAAATATATCTCTTCAAGAATTAGAAAATGCAATAAGAGAAGATACTATTCTAATAAGCATAATGTTTGCAAATAATGAAATAGGAACAATACAACCGATACAAGAAATAGGTAATATAGCAAAAAAACATAAAATTATATTTCATACAGATAGCGTGCAAGCCATAGGAAATGTAAATATAAATGTTGAAAAAATGAATATTGATTTAATGTCAATGTCAGCACATAAATTTTATGGACCAAAAGGAGTAGGTTGTTTATATGTAAAAGATAAAGTGCAATTTGATAGAATTCAGGATGGAGGTCATCAAGAAAAAGATAAAAGATCAGGAACAGAAAATGTAGCAGGAATTGTAGGATTAGGAAAAGCAATTGAAATAGCAACACAAAATTTATCTGAATATAATAAGAAATTAACAAATTTAAGAAATTATTATATAAGTGAAATAGAAAAAAATATTCCAGAAGCTAAATTAAATGGATCAAGAAGTAATAGATTACCTGGAAATATTAATTTTTCATTTCCTTATATTGAAGGAGAAGAATTATTATTAAAGTTAGATGAAGCTTATATATGTGCTTCTGCAGGAAGTGCTTGTAGTTCTGGAACAAGTAGTCCATCGCATGTATTAGTTTCAATAGGGTTGTCAAAAGAACTTGCAAATGGATCTTTGAGAATAACAATAGGTGAAGAAAATACTAAAGAAGATATAGATTTTTTAGTAAATAAAGTAAAAGAAATTATTCAAGAAATAAGAAAATGATAAGAATAAAAAAATATAAAAAACGCATACTAAAATAAAAAGGATGCGTTTTTTATATGGAAAAATTAAAAAAACCAATAATTGGTTTAATAGCAGGAATAATATGTGGACTATTTGCTTCAGGAGGAGGATTGATTTTAGTACCAGCATTTATATATTTGCTTGGAGTAGATGATAAAAAAGCAAGAGGTACTGCGGTATTTTGTATATTGCCAATGGTTATAACAAGTGGTGTTTTTTATTATAAAGAAAATCGTATTGATTGGAATATTGGGATAAAGTGTGCAATAGGAGGAATAATAGGAGGAATAATAGGAGCAAAGTTATTAAAGAAAATACCTACTGTATATATAAAAATATTATTTGCTGCATTTCTGTTTTTTGTATCAATAAAGATGTTATTTTAAAATAAGGAGAAATAAATGTTAGAGATTATATTCGGAATAATAGCAGGAACTATAACAGGATTAGGAATGGGTGGAGGAACAATTTTAATTCTTCTATTAACGCTATTTAATGGATTAGAACAACATATAGCTCAAGCTACTAATCTAGTTTTTTTTATTCCAACATCATTAGCTGCAATATTTACTAATTTAAAACAAAATAATGTTGATTTAAAATTAACGGTAATTATTTCGATTTTTGGAATAATAGGAGCAATAATAGGGGCAGTTATATCAGAAAAAATTACTTCTGATTCTTTAAGAAAATATTTTGCAATATTTATTTTCATAATTGCACTACGTGAGATATACGAATTATATAAAGAGTATAAAATAAAAAGAAAAAACGCATAATAAATTAAGAAAAATAAAGGAGGAATATAATGAATATGAAATTTATAAAAGGAATGATTATGGGAGGAATAGTATCAGCAGGAGCTATAATAATGTATAAAGAAATGTCTGGAAGTAATAAAAAACAAATGATGAAAAAAGGAAAACAATTTATAAGAAAAATGGGAATAATATAATAACATGAGAATGTACTATTTAAAAGTACATTCTCGTTTTTTATAAATTAGCAACTAGAAGACTTTGAACTGTCACAACTACTATTTCTAAAACAATCTTTTTCAGGTGTTTTTTCACATTTAAAGTCATGTTTACAATCCATTTTTACACCCTTTAGACATTTACCTTGATGTTTACACTCAGTGCATACTTTACAATGTTTAACATTATCTACCCAAATTTCTATTGCATAGAATTTGTTTGCACATAAAGGTCCAAATACGAATTCTCCATCTTTATCTGTAAAAGTATGTGATACAGGTCTTCTTTCATCTTTTCCACATTCACAAATAATTTCTATTAATTTAACAACAGCATCACAAACTGGTTCTCCATAACAATCTTTAATAACACCATAAATAACGTTTCTGTTATCTTCTGGTAAACGAATATCAAGATCAAATTGTTTTCCAGATGCAATTACTCCATCTACATCTACTACTGGACATACACTTTTATCGCATTCCATAATATTACCTCTTTCCTTCTAAAATTTAAAAACTAGCATATAGCTTAATATATAGTATGAAAACAAATTAAAAAAAGTGTATTATTTTGTAGCATTATTTAGAACTTTGTTATATAATAAAGCAACAAAAAAACAATAAAAGGAGAAAGCTAATGGACACAAGACCAATTGGAATGTTTGACTCGGGAGTTGGAGGATTAACAGTATTAAAAGAAGTAATTAAGCAAAATCCAAAAGAAAATATTATTTATTTAGGAGACACGAAAAGTTTTCCATATGGAAGTAAATCAAAAGATAGTATTATAGAACTTACAAAAAAAGGAATAGAATTTTTAATAAGTAAAAATGTAAAAATAGTTATAATAGCATGTGGAACAGCAACATCACAAGCACTAGAAGAAGTAAAGGATAATTATCCTATTCCAGTTATAGGAATTATTGATTCTACAGTAGAATATATAAAAAATAATGAAAAATTAAAAAAAATAGGAATAATAGCAACAGCAGGTACTATTAGAAGTAATGGTTGGCAAAATAAAATAGAATCAAAAATAAAAGATGTTGTTATATTAAATAAATCATGCCCACTTCTAGCACCTATGGCTGAAGAAGGATGGACAGAAAATGAAATTGCAAAACTTACAATAAGAGAATACTTAAAAGAATTAAAAAATATTGACTGTCTAATATTAGGTTGTACTCATTATCCATTGTTTAAAAAAATAATACAAGAAGAGCTAGGACAAAGTGTAGAGATAATTAATACAGGTGAAAAATTAAGTAAAGATTTAGAAAAAGAATTAAAAGAATCTAAAAAAGATAATAGTGAAAATAAAAATGGCGATTTTGAAATTTACTTAACAGACACTGAAACTAATTTTATACATGTTGCAGAAAAACTTCTAAAAGAAGAGAAAATCTCAAATAAAATAAATAAAGTAGAATTATAAATAAAAATATTAATAAATATTAAAGAAAGAAGTAAAAATAGTATGATAGATTTACATACACATACAATGTATTCAGATGGTACAGATACTCTAGAAGAATATTTAACAAAAGCGCAAGAAAAGAATCTTACATATGTATCAATTACGGACCATAATACTTGCAGAGCATATGAAAAGATGAAAAAAATCAATGTGAAAGAATATTATAATGGAAAGATTATTCCAGGTGTTGAATTAAATACTAAAGTATTAGGTATTCCAATTGAAATATTAGGTTATAATATAGATACAAATATTATGCAAAAGCTAATAGATGAGAACTATATTACAAATGAACAAAGATGTTTATTAGAAGTAAAAAGATTAAAAGAGAGATGTAAAAAAACAAAAATTAATATTCCAAATGATTTTGTTGAAAAATATGATTATACAATGTGGCCATCTAAATATTTACACAAAATTATTATACAAGATAAAAATAATAAAGAATACATAGATGAAGATGCATGGTTAGATAGTAATGTTTTTTATAGAAAGTACATGTCAAATCCTACTACTATATTTTACATAGATATGGACGATTCATTACCTACTTTTGAAGAGGCAAGTAAAATGATTAAAGATTCTGGAGGTTTAGTATTTATTCCACATATATATGAATATAGACAAAATTCAGAAAGAATATTGAATCATATATTAGAAAATTATAAATTCGATGGAATAGAGTGTTATTATACAACATTTTCAGAGGAGCAAAGAGATAAATTATTAAATATATGTGATGAGAGAAAATTATTAATATCAGGTGGAAGCGATTATCATGGAAAAAATAAAAAAGATGTAGAATTAGGAATAGAAAAAGGAAATTTAAATATTAAAGAAAATATAATTGATAATTGGAATATTATTGACAAAAAGCAATAAAAAAAGTATACTTTTTAAGTAATGTAATAAACATATGTAACTATTAACAAGCAATTATTTTACAACTAAATAATATTTTAACATCAGATTCAAGACTTAAAACAGAGGTATTACCTTGTAACTGCAATACTAAATATATTAGTGTTACAGGACAAGATGGATCTGGGAAAACAACGCTGCGGAATAATTTAGCTAAATATTTTGCAGATAAAGGGAATACGGTAATACTAGCAAAATCACCATGTGATCCTCATACTGTGCATATGTTAAATCATGCAATAAGCCAAAGTGGATATAAAGATTGGTATACTGAACAATTATTATTTTCATTTATGGATGGAGTACTTAGCAATTATATGATTCAACTTGATGAAAAATGTGACTATTTTATATGTCAGAGGGGTCCAATTGATCAGTACGCTCATGGAATCACAAGAAGTGAAAAGAGTTATACTGAAATTTACAATATTCAGAGGCCGGAAAGGTTAGCAAAGTTTGATGCATATATTCATATGAACTGTGAACCAAAAGTGGCATGGGAAAGAATATGCAAAGATGAAGGAAAAGACAGATATGAATATCCGGAATATTTTGAAAAACAGGTACCAAATACCAAAGCACTGTATGATAACATTGTAAATGGAAATCAGCATGAATTAGAGTTCTTAAGAAAATCAAAACATTACTACATTGATACAACAAAAATGGAAACAGATGAAGTAATGAAAACTGCAATTTCATTTATAAATACTATTTTATAACTAAATAAAAAAGAACTATCTTATATTTAAGGTAGTTCTTTTTTTATTTAAATATGCATACAATAAAACAACTAATAGCTAGGAGGTTTTCATGTTTATAGTATTTAATAAATCTAAAATATATTCATATTTAATTTCATTAGGAACAGTAGTTATTTTATTTGCATTTGCATTTTACATTACAGAACAAGATACTTTAGAAACATCAGCTGCTACTAAATTATTACCAATTTACAATGTAGAAACAAATGAAAAGAAAATAGCATTTACAATGAACTGTGCATGGGAAGCAGAGGATATTGATAAAATATTAGAAGTACTTGCTAAAAATGAAGTATATATAACTTTTTTTATGGTTGGAGATTTTGTTGATAAATATCCAGAAGCGGTTAAAAAGATATCAGATGCAGGGCATGAAATAGGAAATCACTCAGATGCACATCCACACGTAAATCAATTATCATTAGAAAAAAATATAGAGCAAATTCAAAAATGTAGTGAAAAGATTGAAAAAATAACAGGTAAAAAAACATCACTGTATAGAGGTCCATATGGTGAATACAATGATACAGTAATAAAAGCAGCAAAATCACAAAATCATATAACAATACAATGGAATCTGGATACACTAGACTATAGTGGAATAACAGGAGAAGAAATGTGGAAAAGGATAGAAAATAAATTGAAATCAGGTAGTATTATTTTAAGTCATAGCGGAACTAAACATACAGCTGATAGTTTAGATATGTTATTAAATAATATTAAATCAAAAGGATATAAAGTTGTACCAGTATCAGAATTAATTTATTTTGAAAATTCTTATATTGATGTTAATGGTATTCAAAGAATTGTTAAGAGAATGCAATAAGTATAACCAGTAAATATTTGGAGATAATATAAATAAAATTTATTTTAGGAGAGAATGATGCCATTTATAGGAATTATTAGTGATGAGAACATAGAAAAGAAAAATATAAAAAAACATATATCAGAAAAATTAAATATAAAAAAAGAACAACTAATAGATATTTCAGAAAAAAATATATTAAATATTAAAAATATAAAATTTGAGACTGTAGTAATAACAAGAGATTTTAAAAATAATGAACTAATTAAAACAATATTAAAAGATGCAAAGTATATAATTATAAATTCAGATTTGGATTCAAATTTAAAATTAGTGGGAAATATGGAATCTAGAATTATAACATATGGATTTAACTCAAAAGCAACTGTAACAGCATCTTCTGTAAATGATGAAGAAATATTTTTATGCATTCAAAGAAATGTAAAAGGGAAAAACAATATGATTATCGAACCACAAGAACTAAAAGTAGATATTGTTGGAAATGTAAACTATACTATGGCAATATATAGTCTGTTGTTAATATATGAAAAAATAATATTATGAAAAAATAGAAATGTACAACAAAACAAGGTATTACAAAAACAAAAAATGGAAAATTTAACTTTTTATGTAGACAAAACCAAAAAAAGGTAGTATAATAGAATTTGTAAGAAAAACATTCTAAAAGATAAACTGAAAGAATAAAATACAATAGACAAACAAATAAGGGGAGGAAAGAAAATTGAATACAAACTATTTAGATAATAACCAATTAGTACTAGTTGGAAGAGTAACAAGTGAAAAAAGATTTAGTCATGAAATTTATGGAGAAAAATTTTACATATTTGATTTAAGTGTACCACGTCTAAGTGGAAATGCAGACAATATTCCAATTACTATTTCAGAAAGATTATTGTTAGAAGAGGATTTAAGCATTGGAAAAAATGTAATTATTGAAGGACAATTTCGTTCTTATAATAGTTATGAAAATGAAAGAAATAAATTAGTTCTTACTGTATTTGCAAAAGAAATTAAATTTTCAGAAGAACAAGAAGAAGAATTTAAGCCAACAAAGGAAAATACATCAAATGAAGTAACTTTAGATGGCTATATTTGCAAAAGACCTATTTATAGAAAAACTCCTTTTGGAAGAGAAATAGCAGATGTTTTACTTGCAGTAAATAGAGCTTATAATAAATCAGATTATATTCCTTGTATTGCATGGGGAAGAAATGCAAGATTTTGTGAAAATATTCCAGTAGGAACAGAAGTAAAAATTATTGGTAGAGTACAATCTAGACAATATGAAAAGAAATATGAAGACGGAACTTCAGAAGTGAAAATAGCATATGAGGTGTCTGTAGCAAGTTTAGAAGTTGTAGATCAAGCTGATAATACAGAAAACGAAGAAATATTAGAAGAAAATAAAGAGGTTATATAGATAAAAAAATTGCTAATATATATTAGCAATTTTTTTTCTTTTTTATTATTTTTTTCCCTCTGGTATAATTATTTTTTTCTTCTCTTTTTCATCTTTAGGTTTTTCAATATCAATATGATTATAAACATCAGAAATATTTAAGTCTTTTACATTTCCAGAAACAATTTCTATTTTTTTTGAATCTTTTTCCATATAGAATCCTCTCTTCTCTTAATTATATTTATAATATCATATAAATATTAAAAGTGCAATAAAAAATATAAGAATTGTAAGTAAAAAATTGACAATAAAAAGTGATACTGGTAAAATGAAAGATAATAAAAAGGAGAAATAATATGTACGAAGATTTTGGAATTAGTAAAGAAATAGAAATTTTATCCACAAAAGTAGAACAAGATGTGGAAATAATATTTAAAAACATAGACAAAGTTTGTCAAAAAAATAGTTTAAAAGTTTTAAAGGCATTTCAAAACAATAAAATATCAGATATGCACTTTGGGTCTACAACTGGATATGGATATGGAGATGTTGGAAGAGATACAATAGAAAAAGTATTTGCAGAAGTATTAGGAGCAGAGGATAGTCTAGTAAGAAGTCAATTTATATCTGGAACACATGCATTAACTGTAACTTTATTTGCACTTTTAAGACCAAATGATACGCTTCTTAGTATTACAGGAAAACCATATGATACATTAGATGAAGTAATTGGAATAAAAGATAATCCGAGTTCATTAAAATCATATGGAATAAATTTTGAACAAATAGATTTAGTTGGTAATGATTTCGATTATAATAAAATAGAAGAAAGATTAAAAAAAGGAAATATTAAAGTAATAGAAATTCAACGTTCAAAAGGATATAGTGATAGAAAAAGTATAAAAATCGGACAATTAGAAAAAGTAATATCTCTTATAAAAAGTATTAATGAACATATAATAGTAATGATAGATAATTGTTATTGTGAATTTGTTGGAACTATAGAACCATTAGAAATTGGAGCAGATATCATTGTTGGATCATTAATTAAAAATCTAGGTGGGGGATTAGCACCAAACGGAGCATACGTTGCAGGAAGAAAAGATTTAGTGAATTTAGCAGCAGAAAGATTAACAGCACCAGGAGAAGGAAAAGAAGTTGGACCAACATTAGGAATAAATAAATCAATTTTACAAGGATTATTTTTTGCTCCAAGCGTTGTTGCTTCTAGTTTAAAAACAGCCGTATTTGCAAGCAAAATGTTAGAAAAATTAGGATATAGTACAGAACCTAGATATAACCAAGAAAGAGCAGATATTGTACAAACTATTAATTTTGGAGATGAACAAAAATTAATAAAATATTGTCAAGGAATTCAAATGGGGTCACCAATTGATTCGAATTCAATACCAGAAGCATGGGACATGCCAGGATATACTGATAAAGTAATAATGGCAGCAGGTGCATTCACACAAGGATCTTCTATAGAACTTTCATGTGATGGGCCTATAAGAAAACCATATATTGCATTTATGCAAGGTGGTCTTACATATGAATATGGAAAAATAGGAGTATTAAAAGCTATTCAAAATATAATGAAATAGAAAGGAATAAAAATGCAAGTAATAGTTATTGGTGGTGGACCAGCAGGAATGATGGCAGCAATAAAATCAGCAGAAAATGGAAATGAAGTAACTTTATTAGAAAAAATGAATTCACTTCGGAAGAAAACTGTTAATAACAGGAAAAGGAAGATGTAATATTACATCTTCAATTCCTATTGATGAATTTATTAATAGTATTCCTGGAAATGGTAGATTTTTATATAGTAGTTTTCAAAATTATACTAATTTAGATATTATATCATTTTTAAAACAACAAAATGTAGAAGTAAAAGAAGAAAGAGGAAATAGAATATTTCCAATTTCTGATAAATCAGTTGATGTATTAAATGCTTTTATTAAAAAGTTAAAAAGTGAAAATGTTAAAGTTATTACTAATTCGAAAGTAAAAGAAATTTTATGTATTGATAATGAAGAAAAGAAAAAGGTAATAGGTGTATTATTAGAAAACGGACAAAAAAAACTAGCAGATAAAGTAATTATTGCAACAGGTGGTAAAAGTTATCCTGATACTGGATCAACTGGAGATGGATACGAAATGATAAAAAAAGTAGGTCATACAATACAAAAATTAAAACCTTCATTAGTACCATTAGTAGCAAACGAGCAATCATTAAAAATATGTAAAGAAATGCAAGGATTAAGTTTGAAAAATGTAGGAATATTTTTAAAAGATGAAGAAAATAATAAAAATATATATGAAGATTTTGGAGAAATGTTATTTACACATTTTGGAGTTTCTGGACCTACTATTTTAAGTAGTTCTGCACATTTACTAAGATACAAAGATATTGAGCAAAAAATTAAGAAAAACAAAATTATATTAGAAATAGATTTAAAACCAGGATTATCAATTGAAAAATTAGATAATAGAGTTCAAAGAGATTTTGAAAAGTATAAAAATAGAGAAATCAGAAATAGCCTTCAAGATTTATTACCACAAAAATTAATATTACCAGTATTAAAACTATCAAAAATAAATGAGGATAAAAAGATAAATTCTATTACAAAAGAAGAAAGAAATAATTTAGTAAAAACTTTAAAATCATTTAAGATAAGAATAAAAGATTTTAGACCAATAGAAGAAGCAATAGTAACGGCAGGTGGAGCATCAATAAAAGAAATAAATCCTAAAACTATGGAATCAAAGTTAGTAGATGGATTATATTTTGCAGGAGAAATAATTGATGTAGATGGATACACAGGAGGATTTAATTTACAGATAGCTTATTCTACAGGATATACTGCAGGACAATAATATAAAAATCCAATTAGAAAATCTAATTGGATTTTTTGATATGTTTTTTTACTAAAATTAGCAACATCCACATCCACCATTGTTATTGTTTCCACAACAACAGAAAATTAATATGAAAATTATAATGATCCAAATGCAATCTCCACCGAAACCGAAACCGCCGCATCCGCATCCACAACCTCTATTTTCTGGCATAATAAGTCCCTCCTTTCAAAGTATACTTTTGACTTTTACTTAAGCTAAAAGAAGATTAGCAACACCCGTTGTTACATCCACAACAATTATTGTTGTTTCCGACAGCCACAAAAAAGTAGTAAAAATAGGATAATGAACCAAAGAATCTCACAGTTACTTGAGCAACAATTTCCCATTGAAAGTACCTCCTATACATTTTTCTAGTATCCTAAAGTATTAATAGAATACTGCTTAATGCGTGTTATCCTACGCTGTTTGTTCTTTCGTATGGTATATACTATTCTAAATATAAAAAAGTGTTACAAATGAAAAAATAATAATTTCTAAAAATTTGTAAAAAAACTATACAAAATAAAACAATTAATGATATAATTTTGAAATAGAAAGAATAAAAACGGAGGAAGAAAAGTGGGAAACATTGTATTATTGGATGATTTAACTATAAATAAAATCGCTGCAGGAGAAGTTATAGAAAGACCAGCATCTGTTATAAAAGAATTAGTTGAGAACTCAATTGATGCGGGAGCAACAAATATTAACGTAGAAATAAAAAATGGAGGAATTTCTTACATTAGAGTAACTGACAATGGAAAGGGAATTATGCCAGATGATATGGAAATAGCCTTTGAGAGACATGCAACTAGTAAGATAAGAGTTGCAGAAGATTTAGAAACTGTAAAATCAATGGGGTTCAGAGGAGAAGCTTTAGCAAGTATTGCAGCTATTGCAAAAGTAGATATGAAATCAAAAACAATAGATCAAGATACAGGCTATCAAGTAATAGTAGAAGGTGGAAAAATTGTAAAAAATGAAGAAATAGGTTGCCCAAATGGAACTGTAATCGAAATAGAAAATCTATTTTATAACACACCTGTAAGATACAAGTTTTTAAAAAAAGACTTTACTGAGGCTGGATATATAGAAGATGTAGTAACAAGAATAGCATTAATACATCCAGAAATAGCAATAAAATTAATTAGTTCTGGAAAAACAATAATACAAACACCAGGAAATGGAGATATAAAAGGTGTTATTTATAATATTTACGGAAAAGAGATTGCTGAAAATATTATAAGTGTTAATTATGAATATGAAGATATAAAAATTACAGGAGTAATTGGAAAACCAGTTATTTCTAGGTCAAATAGAGCAAACCAACTTTTTTTTGTAAACAAAAGATATGTTAAAGATAAGACTTTATCTAGTAGTGCAGAACAAGGTTTTAAAGGAATGATCACAATTGGAAAATTTGGATTTTTAATATTAAATCTAGAAATGAATCCACAAAAGGTTGATGTAAATGTGCATCCAGCAAAATTAGAAGTTAGATTTGAAGAAGAGCAAAAAGTATTTAAAGCAGTGTATCATTCAATAAAAGATACATTATTAAAAAATGATTTAGTAGCAAATACAGAACAAACAAAAGAAATAGATGAGGAAGAACAAACAACAATTAAGCAACTAACTTTTGAGCCAGAAAAAATAGAAGAAGAGCATAAAGGATTATTTCAAAAAATATTACATAAAAAAGAAGAGCCAATACCAACAACTATGATAGAAGAATTATACCAAACAAGAAAATTAAATGTACAAGCTCAAAATGAAGAAACAAATTTTGATAGTATCATGGAAAAAATGGCAGAAATGAAAAACAGTGTTGATGCATATAAAGGAATAGTAAAAACAGAAAAAGTTGAATCTGAAATTAATAATGATATTAAAGAGAAAATTAAATATAACGATAATCAAGATACAATTGTTGTAAATATACAAAATTTAGAAGAGAATCAAGAAACAAAAGTAATAACAGAAGAAATGAAACAACAAATAGCACAGCCAATAGAAAATGAAGATACACAAGCTATTAATACGAATGAAGTAATTGAAAAAAACGAAAGTACTGTAAAAGAAAAATTTGAAACAATGTATACTTCAATATTTGGAAAATCACCGGTTATTGAAAATAAAGTTGAGGAAGATGAAGAACAATATAAAGCACCTGAAGTAGAAACTTCAACTTGTGGAAATATATCTATATTTAATAACGAAGATGATGAAATAACCATTCCTAATTATAAATTTATTGGAATTGCATTTTCAACATATATAATAATAGAATTAGATAAAGAATTATATATAATAGATCAACATGCAGCGCATGAAAGAATTATGTATGAAAAAGTAAAGAAAAATTATTTTAGCGATGGAAATAAAGATTCTCAAATAATGTTATTACCAGATATTATTACATTAACACATAAAGAAATGGATATCGCAAAAGAAAATATAGAAATGTTTGAAAAAGCAGGATTTGTGTTAGAAGAATTTGGAGAAAACACAATAAAATTAATAGGAGTTCCTAATATATGTTTAGACTTAGATACTAAAGAACTATTTTTAGAAACATTAGATGAAATAAATACAGTTGCAAGAACTGCAAAACAAGAAATTGAAGAAAAATTTATAGCAACAGTTGCTTGTAAAGCTGCAGTAAAAGCAAATATGGCATTATCAAAAAAAGAAGTAGATAGTTTGATGGAAAAATTATTAAAATTACCAAACCCATTTACTTGCCCACATGGAAGACCAACAGCAATAAAGATGACAAAAACAGATATAGAAAAGAAATTTTCAAGGAGATAAAATATTATGAATTTATATTTATTGATAGCAATTATTATAGTAAATGGTATAGCACTAGGAATGGTATACCAAATTATAAAAAAATTACCTAAAAAAGAAAAATTAGTATTTATGGCAGTAAGTGTAGCTATAACATATATGTTGGTTTCACTTGTTTATCTATTAAGTGGATTTGGAATTAATGAAAGTATTCATAAAGCTACAAAAAACTTTATTACATTTTTATTTGTACCAATAAACATTATACTTTTCATACCATATATTGCGATGCAATATAAAAAATTTAAAAATAAAAAATTAAAAAATGAACAATTAATAAAGAAAGCTATATTAGTAGGAATTTTATTAATAAT
Source organism: Clostridiaceae bacterium (assembly GCA_012513065.1). Taxonomy (GTDB): domain Bacteria; phylum Bacillota; class Clostridia; order TANB77; family CAG-508; genus UMGS1663. The sequence continues at coordinate 33,635 of JAAZCX010000021.1, forward strand.
TGTTTTAATAATAGAATACTTCTATTTTTGCAGCATTCAAGAAAATATTGCAAAAATAAACAATGAAAAACAAAATAATACAATTACAAATACAACAATTACAAATCAAAATACAATAGCTGGAAATGAAATTATTCAAAATAACATTGAAGTAAATGAACAAATTACAAAAAATAAAACAAATGAAGTACAAACAAATCAGAGATAAACTAAAAGGAGTATAGAATATTATGCAAAAGCCAAAAGTGATTGTAATAGGAGGTCCTACGGCATCTGGAAAAACAGCCTTAGCAATAGAAATTGCTAAGGCAATAAATGGTGAGATAATATCTGCTGATTCAATGCAAATATATAAAGAAATGAATATTGGAACAGCCAAACCAGATGAAACAGAAAAACAAGGAATAAAACATTACTTGATGGATTTTGTTAATCCAAATGAAAGATACAGTGTTGCAGATTATAAAAAACAAGCAAAAAAATCAATAGAAGAAATCATAAAAAAAGGTAAAACGCCAATAATAGTTGGAGGAACAGGATTATATATAGATTCTCTTATTTATGAAATAGAATTTTTAGAAATAGAAACAGATTTAGAATATCGTAAAAAATTAGAAGAAATAGTAGAAAAAGAGGGCTTGACAAAATTATATTATGAAGCTAAACAAATAGATGAAGAAGCTATGAGAAAAATAAGTCAAAATGATAGAAAAAGAATATTAAGAGTATTAGAAATTTATCATCAAACTGGAAAAACAAAAACACAATTAGATAAAATGTCTAGAGAAAAAGAAATAGAATATGATTATAAAATGTTTGCTATTGAAATGGACAGAGAAATTCTATATGATAGAATAAATAGAAGAGTAGATATTATGATAGATAAAGGCTTGATAGAAGAAGTAAATAAAATATATCAAAAATATCAAGAATTCCCTACTGCAATGCAAGCATTAGGATATAAGGAAGTAGTAGAATATTTAGAGAAAAAAATTACAAAAGAAGAAATGATTGAAAAAATTAAAAGAGAATCAAGAAGATATGCAAAAAGACAACTTACTTGGTTTAGAAAAAATAAAGAAACTATTTGGCTAAATGGACAAGATAGCTTAGAAAAAAATGTAAATATTATCTTGGAGGAAATGAAATAGTGAAAAAAGAAAAAAGAAAGATAAATAAGAAGAAATATATTACATTTCTAATTATAATAATTTTGATTTTAGGGTATTCTATTTATGCTGCCTGTTCTTTAATAATAAATCCAACAGACACCTTTATTGTAGAAAATGGGAAATTATCTTCAGAAGAAACAGTACAAGGATATATAATAAGGGATGAAAAAATATTAAAAGGCGAAAATTATAAAAATGGTATATCACAGATAAAAGCAGAAGGTGAAAAAGTAGCAAAAGGAGAAGCTATATTTAGATATTACACAAATGGAGAAGAAGAACTAAAAAAGAAAATTGAAGAATTAGATATAAAAATTCAAGAAGCTTGGGAAAGTGAAAGTAATATTTTTCCTGGTGATATAAAAATATTAGAGGGGCAAATAGAAACAAAACTATCAGAAATATATCATTTAAGTGATTTACAAAAAATTAAAGAATATAAAAAAGATTTAAATTCTTATATTACAAAAAAAGCCAAAATTGCAGGAGATAAAAGTCCAGCGGGTTCATATTTAAAAAAACTAATTGAAGAAAGAAGTAATTACGAAAATCAATTAAATCAAGGATCAGAATATTTAAAGACAGATAGATCTGGGGTTGTATCATATCGTGTTGATGGATTAGAGGAAATACTTACATCTACTGATTTTGGATATCTAAGTAAAAAAATGTTAGAAGATTTAAATTTAAAAACAGGACAAATAGTTTCCACTAGTGAAGAAAGTGCTAAAATAATAGATAACTTTTCTTGTTATATAGTATGTGTACTAAAACATGAAAAAATAGAAGAAAAACAAATAGAAGTTGAAGATAAAATAACTCTAAAATTATCAGGATCAGAAGAGTTACAAGCACAAATAGTATATATATCAAAAGAAAGTGAAAATGAAGATTTAGTAGTATTTAAAACAAATAAATATGTAGAACAATTAATTAATTATAGAAAGATTTCATTAGATGTAATATGGTGGGACATAAGTGGATTAAGAGTGGCAAATAATGCCATAAAACAAGAAAAAGATGATTTATATTATGTAATACGTAAAAGAGTAGGATATATAGATAAAATCTATGTGAAAATTTTAAAACAAGGTGAAAAATATTCTATTATTGAAAATTATGATGATAATAAAGAATTAATAAATAAAGGAATAAGTGAAGAAGATGTAAAATCAAGAAAAAGAATTGCATTATATGATGAAATAAAACTATAAAAAACAAATATTACAAAAATATTACAACAATATTAAATTACCGTTACAATCAAACAAAACTATTGACAATAATTAAAAAAAGTTAGATACTAATATCATGAAAATACAGACTATAAATAACAGCACAAAGGACAATATTTAGGAGGGTAAAAAATGTCAGGAGCAATTATGAATAAAGTATTAGACCTATTTGGAGTTGATACAGCAGAAGAAGAATACGATGAAGAAGAAGGATATGAACAAGAGGAAGAAGAAACAGTAGAAAATAAAAATTTTTGGAATAGACGTAATAGCAAAGTGGTAAATATGCCACAAACAGAACAAATCAAAATGGTAATTTCACAACCAACTACTTTTGAACAATCAGAAGCAATTTGTGATTTATTAAAAGAGAAAAAATCTGTAATTGTGAATTTAGAATATGTAAATAAAGATGTAGCAAGACGTATAGTAGATGTTATTAGTGGAGCAGTTCATGCATTAGATGGACATATACAAAAAGTATCAAATTCTATTTTCTTAATTGCACCATATAATTATGAAATTACAAATGAATTAGCAAGGGAAGAAATAAAGAACAAATTGTCTGTATCTTGGCTTAGAAATTCAAATATGTAGTTTTAATTATAAACTATGGGAGGAAATAAAATGATAACACCATTAGACATAGAAAATAAAAAATTTGCCAAACAAATGATGAATGGATATAATGTTGAAGAAGTAGATGAATTTTTAGATGATTTAACTGTTGATTATGAAAAAGCTTATAGAGAAAGCACAGAATTAAAGTTAAGAGTTGATGAATTAGAACGCAGTTTATTACATTACAAAACAATAGAAGATACTCTTCAAAATACATTAGTTATGGCACAATCTACTGCTGAAGAAGTAAAAGATGTAGCAAGACAACAAGCTGAACAAATTATTAAAGAAGCAGAAGGAAATGCTAGAAGATCTGTAGATGATTTAGGACAAGATATTTTAATGAAGAAAAAAGAAGCTGAAAATATTAAAAAACAATTTGATGTTTATAAAGCTAAAATGGAATCATTATTAATTTCACAATTAGAATTATTAAAAGAAATTAACAAGGAAGACTAATAAAAATAAAGGCACTTTTATAAGGTGCCTTTTAGTGTACATTATTATAATTATAAAGAAGGAAAATAAATGAAAAATATATTGATAAAAATAAAAGACAATTTGAAATTAAAAAACAATCAAAAAGGTGTAACTTTAATAGCTTTAGTAATTACTATTGTTCTTATGCTAATATTAACAATTACAATTAATGTTAATGTAGACCAATATGGAGAACAAAAATTAAAAACAAATTATGAATCAGATATGTCTAGATTAGAACAAGCAATTAGTCAATATTTTGCAAGAGAAAAAGAATTACCAATAATAAATAAATATATTAATGTTGTTATGCTAACAGGAATAAAAAATGTTAATGATAATAATAATTACTATGTAATAGATTTGGAAAAAATAGATGTAAAATTAAATTATGGTAAAGATTTTGATATAATAAAATCAAGGAGTAGGGCAGAAGAAATATCAGACTTATCAGATGTTTATATAATAAATGAACAATCGCATACAATTTATTATCCAAAGGGAGTGAATTATAGAGGAAAAATCCATTATTTATCAGATAATGTTTATTCTAATATAGATATATAAATTATATATAAAAAACTTTTTAAAATACTTGCATAATAAATAAAAATATGCTAAGATAAAAAATGTCTTAGCATTAGATAGGGGTATAGTGTTAATGGTAGCACATCGGTCTCCAAAACCGCCTGTGTGGGTTCGAATCCTACTACCCCTGCCAAATTAAATGGGAGTTAGATAAAGAAAAGTGTATATTAAACTTTTTATAGCTAACTTCTTTTTTTATAGAATATGAATGGGGTAAAAGATGAAAAAAATTAATGAGCTTATGAAAAAAGTATTAACACGAGAAGTAATTCTTTATGTCGTTTTTGGAGTATTAACAACATTAGTTAATATTGCTACATCTTCAGTATTAAATAAAATATTTCAAATAGAGGGAAATTTATCAAGTACAATTGGAATAATAGTATGTATTTTATTTGCATATTTTACAAATAGAAAATTGGTGTTTAATTCAAAAGCAGAAACAATTAAAGAAAAAATATTAGAATTTGTAAAATTTATATTTGGACGTGCATTTACTATGGTAGTAGAAATGATAGGATTTTTTCTATTATATACAGTATGTATAATTCCATTTTTAACAAGTAAAATAATAATTAGTGTTATTGTTATAATTTTGAATTTCTTTATTAGTAAATTTTTTGCATTTAAAAAATAAATATAAATAGGGGCTTAAACATAAGGAGGATATCTATGTTTAGCTCTTTTTTTAAGATATTTTATTATATAATAGCTATAATATGTATTATTGTTATATTAATTAGTACACTATTTATTCCTACAATATCTGATTTTGAAATAATAGAAAAAATGAAAAATATAGAAATAATAATTAGTTCAGAAGGATTTGCTTGGCCAATTCCCGGTTATACTACAATTACATCTTATTTTGGAAAAAGAGTAGCACCGACACGGGGGAGCATCAACATATCATAAAGGAATAGATATAGGAGCACCAGAAGGAAGTATATTAATTGCAGCAATTGATGGTAAAATTACTTATACAGGATTTTTAGGAGGTGGAGGATATACAATAACATTAAGTGATGAAAACATGAAAATAACATATTGTCATGTGTCACCTAAATTTATTGTTGAAGTTGGACAAAAGGTAGAAAGAGGAGAAGTAATAGGACAAGTTGGCCCTAAATATGTTTATGGAGTAAAAGGAAATAATTATCAAGATGAAAATGGAAAACCAACGAATGGAGCTACTACTGGAACACACTTGCATTTTGGAATAAGACTAGAAGATGAATATGAAGATCCATTAGATTATTATATATAAAACACTATTGCAAAAAATATAAATTAAATATACAATTAATAAAAATAGGAGGGAATAAATTTGAAGATAACTGATATTGAAGAATTAAGAAAAATAGCAAATAATGTTAGAAAAAATATTGTTGAATATGTTTATAAAGCAGGATCTGGTCATCCAGGGGGATCTTTATCTAGTGCAGATATTTTAACTGTTTTATATTTTAATCAAATGAATATTAATGAAAAAGATTGTAAGGCATTATTAAGAGATAGATTTGTATTATCAAAGGGACATTGTAGTATAGCTCTTTATAGTATTTTAGCACAAAGAGGATTTATTTCTGAAAGTGAATTAAATGGATTTAGAAAAATAGACGGAATTTTACAAGGTCATCCAGATATGAATAAAATAACAGGTGTAGATATGACAACAGGTTCATTAGGACAAGGATTATCTGTTGCAAATGGTATGGCGCTGACTTCGAAAATTAATCATGATGGATATAGAGTATATTGTTTATTAGGAGATGGAGAAATAGAAGAAGGCCAAATTTGGGAAGCAGCTATGACATCTAGTAAATATAATTTAGATAATTTGTGTGCTATTGTAGATTATAATAATTTACAAATAAATGGAACAATAAAAGAAGTAAAAGGACTAGATGATATAGAAGGAAAATTTAAAAGTTTTGGATTTAATACAATTGTTGTAGATGGTCATAATATGCAACAATTAATAGATGGCTTTGAAACAGCAAAAATCACAAAAGGAAAACCTACTGTTATTATTGCAAAAACTATAAAAGGAAAAGGTATATCTTTTATGGAAAATAAGGCAGAATGGCATGGAAAAGCACCAAATAAGGAAGAATATGAAAAGGCTATAAAAGAGTTAAGTTAATTTTAAAGTATTTAATTTGAAATATTTAAGGAGGTATTTTTGAGAAAAAATATAATTATAATGGATCTCGTATAAGAAGATTTGTAATAACAAATTTAAGGAGATAATAAAAATGAAATATGAAAAAACAGAAAAGTATAATATAGATTTAATTAATGAAAAAATTATGGGACCTAATCCATTAAAATTAGAAGAAGAACTTATGAAAGACAATAAAATACCAAAAGGTTCAGTTGTAATGGATTTAGGAAGCAGACAAGGTATAACATAAGTATTTTTAGCAAAAGAATATGGATTTAAGGTATATGCAACAGATTTATGGAGTGAGGAAGAAGAAAATAGAAAATTCTTTACTGACATGGGATTAACAGATGAACAAATTATACCAGTAAAGGCTGATGCAATTAATCTAAAATATGAAAAAGAATATTTTGATGCAGTTGTAAGTACAGATTCGTACAACTACTTTGGTAGAGATGAAAATTATCTAGATAGTAAACTTTTACCTTTCGTAAAAAAAGATGGATATATTTATATAGTTGTTCCAGGGATGAAGAAAGATTGCCATGATGATATTTATAAAGAATTATTATTATCTTGGACTCCTGAACAATTAGATTATATTCATGATATAAAATATTGGAAAAATATTATTTCAAAATCAACAAAGTGCGAAATTATTTCAATATATGAAATGGAAAGTAATGAAGAATGTTGGGATGATTGGATAAAATGTGATAATGAATATGCTATAAATGATAGAAAAGCTATTGAAGCTGGAGCTTGTAAATACTTGAATTTTATTGCTATTGTTTTAAAGAAAAAATAGTTTAAAAATATAATTTTATGATTTATAAGATAAATATTAAATTGTTAAAAGAAAAGAATAGGAGAAAAGTAATGATTTTAGATTTAAAAGAAAAAAAAGCAACTAGACAAAGCTATGGAGAGGCTTTAGTAGAACTTGGGAAATCAAGAGATGATATAGTTGTTTTAGATGCAGATCTTTCAACTGCAACCAAAACAAAATTATTTGCTAAAGAATTTCCACAAAGATTTTTTGATATAGGAATAGCAGAACAAGATATGATGTCAACGGCTGCAGGATTTGCTACTTGCAATAAAATTCCTTATGCAAGTACATTTGCTGTATTTGCAGCAGGTAGAGCATATGACCAAATCAGAAATAGCATTTGTTATCCAAATTTAAATGTAAAAATTTGTGTAACACATAGTGGAATAACTGTTGGAGAAGATGGAGCAACTCATCAAATGTTAGAAGATATTAGTTTAATGAGAACATTACCTAATATGACAGTTATGTGCACATCAGATGATACACAAACAAAGTGGGCAGTAAAAGAAATTACTAAAATAAAAGGACCAGTATATCTAAGATTATCAAGATATGAAACACCAATTATTTATGATGAAAATACTAAATTTGAAATTGGAAAAGCTATTGAAATTGGAGAGGGAACAGATGCAACAATTATTGCTACTGGAGATGTTGTAGCAGAAGCAATAAAAGCACAGCAAGAACTTAAACAACAAGGAATTAAAGTAAGAGTATTAGATATACATACAATTAAACCTATAGATACAGAAGCAATAATAAGAGCCGCAAAAGAAACTAAAAAAATAGTAACAATTGAAGACCATAATATAATAGGTGGATTAGGTAGTAGTGTATGTGAAGTACTAGCAGAAAATTATCCAACTAAAGTAATTCGTATGGGAATAAATGATGTATTTGGAAAATCGGGAACAGCAGAAGAACTTATGAAGTATTTTAAAATAACTGCAGAAGATATAATAAAACAGATAATTTAAAAAAATATTGACCGTATAAGAAATTAATTTTCTCCAGCAGAGATGCTGGAGATTTCTTTGTGAATTTTATGTAAAAATTGAAAAAAAGAGAAAAAGCGAGAAAAACTGATATTATAGTAAAATGTGGTACAAATTACATATTTTTTTATTAAAAAAACTATTGCAAATAAACTATTTTATTGTTATGATTAGGGAGTAAAGATAAAATCGCACAATTTGTAAAAAACTAGGGAAATAGGCGATATAAAAAATAGCGAGGAGCATATTTATGATTGAATTTAGAAATGTAAGTAAAACTTATAGTACTGGAACTGAAGCAGTACATAATGCAAACTTTAAGATAGAAAAAGGTGAATTCACATTTTTAGTAGGAACATCTGGATCAGGAAAATCAACTTTAATAAAAATGATATTAAAAGAAGAAGATCCTACATCAGGAAATATTATAATAAATGGTAAAGATACTACTTTTTTAAAACCAAAAAGAGTACCATATTTAAGAAGAAGTATGGGTGTTGTATTTCAAGATTTCAGATTATTACCAGATAAGACAGTATATGATAATGTTGCATTTGCAATGTATATAGTAAGAGCAACTCCAAAACATATAAGAAGACAAGTACCAATGGTTCTTTCTCTAGTAGGATTAAGTGGAAAAGCTAAAATGTATCCAAATGAATTATCAGGAGGAGAACAACAGAGAGTAGCTTTAGCAAGAGCATTAGTAAACAATCCATCTATGTTAATCGCAGATGAGCCTACAGGAAATTTAGATCCAGAAACAGCTTGGGATATAATGACATTATTAAATGATATCAATATGAGAGGTACAACTGTAGTAGTAGCAACTCATGCAAAAGATATTGTTGACCGTATGAAAAAAAGAGTAATTCATATCGATAAAGGTGTTATCGATAGAGATGATAAAAAAGGTGGGTATGATGGTGAAATATAATGTACTTAGTTATTTAATTGGAGAAGGATTTAGAAACGTATTTAAAAACAAAAAATCAACAGGTGCATCTTTAATAATCATGTGTGCTACTATGATGATATTTGGTCTATTTTTCTTAATTGGTGAAAACGTAAACTATATGTTAAAAGAAATAGAATCAGAACAAGGTATGCAAGTATTTATGGTTAAAGATGCAACGGAAGAACAAATATCAAAATTAGAAGACGAAATAAAGAAATTAGATTATGTAGCAAAAACTACATATGTTTCTAAAGAAGAAGCATTTAATATAGTAAAAGAAAGATATTCAGAATATAACAGATTTCTTGAAGGATATGATGTAGATAAAAATCCTTTTAAAGTTTCATATGTTGTAACATTAACTGATTTATCAAAAAGTGATCAAGTAAGAAGCGAAATAGAGAAATTAGAGAATGTTAATAATATTGAAATGAGAGATAAAACTATTAATGCATTAGTTGGAATAGCAAATGGAATTAAATGGGTATCTTTAGGAATATTAATATTATTAATTATAATTTCAATATTTATTATTTCAAATACAATAAAACTTACAGTACATGCTAGAAGAAAAGAAATATCAATAATGAAATATGTAGGAGCAACAAATGGATTTATTAGATGGCCATTTATTGTAGAAGGTATTATTATTGGAGTTATGTCAGCGATGATTTCAATTTTAATATTAGGAGGTTCTTACAATTTATTAATTAATAAAATAATGGAATCATCTATTACAAGTATGATTAATATGACATTATTACCATTCTCAGAAATAATTAATTTGGTAGTAATAGTATATTTGGGATTAGGAATTGGAATAGGATGTTTAGGAAGTATTATTTCAATGAGAAAATATTTAGAAGTATAATGTATAACAAAAGATAATAAAAAGAAACGTTTAACAAAGGAAGGTAAAAAATGAATAAAAAATTAATGCCGATTTCACTTATTTTAATATTACTTTTAAGTTGTATATGTTATCCTATTTATGCATCTTCAACAAGTGAATTAGAAAATCAAAAACAAAATTTAAATACTCAAATAAAAGATAAAGAAGAAGAACAAGATAAAGTACAAGAACAATTAAGTCAAACTATGAAAGAAATATCTAACTTAGATGCTTCTATATCAAAAGGTGAAGAAGAAATAAAAATATTAGAATCTGAAATAAATTCTTTAGAAAAATCTATTGAAGAGAAAGAAAAACAATTAAAACAAAAACAAAAAGAGTATGAAGAGAATAAACAACTATTAGAAGGAAGACTAATTGTTATGTATGAAACTGGAGATATTTCATTTTTAGATATGCTATTTAGTTCAAAAAACATTGTAGAATTTATTTCTAATTATTATATGTTATCACAAATTGCACAATGTGATAAAGAGTTATTAGATAGTATACAAAAAGAACAAGAAGAAATAGAAACAACAAAAGCACAATTAGTAGATGAAAAAGCAAAAATAGATAGTGCAAAAACTGAGAAAGTAACAAAAACAAATATACTTAAAGGTCAAAAAAGTGAAAGACAAGCAAAAGCTAATAATTTATCTGCAGAAGAAAAAGCACTACAAGCTACAATTGATATTTATAATGCTAAAGTATATGAAATAGAAGGACAAATTCAAGAAAAAATTAATCAATCAACTGGAGGAGCGGGACTAAAATTTGATGGAAGTTTCATATGGCCATGTAATAATAAAGTTGTAACATCAGCAGTTAAAATAAGATGGGGAAGACAGCACAAAGGTATAGACATAGGCGCTCGTTATGAGAATGTATATGCAGCGGCTTCTGGATATGCTTATACTATGGAAAATCCAGGTGGATATGGACATTACATAATGGTAGTACATGGTGGTGGATATATAACATTATATGGACATTTAAATTCATATAATATTTCTTATGGACAATATGTATCACGAGGACAAGTTATTGCTCAATCTGGAAACTCAGGTTCTAGTCAAGGAGCACATTTACACTTTGAAATAAGAAGAGCAAGCAGTTTATTTGGATTCCTTAGCAGTTCTTTCTTAAATCCGTTAGATTATTTACCAGGAGGATATAGCCTAGCAGCTGGAGCTACAACACCATCGTAAAAAACAATAAAAACAAAGGAGGAGAAAAAGTATGAAAAGTAAAGTAATTAGTATTATTTGTATAATTACTCTTGTATCATGCTTTTTCTTTATGCCTAATGCAAGAGCAGAAACTCTAGAAGAGCAAAAACAAAATAATCAGACAAAACAAGAAGAGGCAAAAAAAGAATTAGAATATGTACAAGAAGAACTATCAGAAAGTTTAGTTAAAATACAAGAATTAGATGACAAAATCAGACAAGCAGAAAATGAAATTTTAGGAATGGATACTAAACTTACTGAATTAGGAACAAAAGTAACAGATACAGAACAAAAATTATCTGTAGTACAAAAAAGTTATGAAGAAAATAAAGCACTTATGGAAAAAAGATTAGTTGTAATGTATGAATGCGGAGATGTTTCTTATTTGGATTTATTATTGCGCTCATCTAGCTTAGTAGAGTTCTTATCTAACTATTATGTAATACAGGAAATTATGCAAAGTGATAGTGAACTTCTAGAAAATATAGAAAAAGAAAAACAAGAAATAGAAATAAAAAAGAAACAGTTAGAAGAAGAAAAAGCACAATTAAAACTATTAAAAGCTAAAAAAGAACAAACAAGAATTATTATGCAAAATAATAAAACAATACAACAAAATCAAATTGATAAATTATCAGAAGATGAAAAAGGTTTACAAGATAAAATTCAAGAATATAAAAATGAAGAAGCAAGAATAGAAAATTTAATTAAATTAGCTTCTCAAAATTATACATATAATGTAGAATATACTGGTGGAGTTATGGCTTGGCCAGTAGCTAAAAGTGGCACATATATCACATCTCCATTTGGAACAAGAGAACATCCAGTAAGAGGTGTTATAAGTTTCCATTCAGGAATAGATATAGGAAATGCAGGATTTGGAGCACCAATTATTGCAGCTGCAGATGGAGTAGTATCATTAGCTGGATATAATGGTGGATATGGAAATTGTGTTATGATAAATCATGGAAATGGTGTTTCTACTTTATATGGGCATGGACAAAAAATATTAACGCAAGTAGGTACACAAGTTAAAAAAGGCGATCTAATTATGGAAGTTGGATCAACAGGTGTTTCAACAGGTCCACATTTACATTTTGAAGTTAGAATTAATGGAAGCGCAGTTAATCCGTTGCCATATGTACAACAATAATATAAAATTTTAATAAGAACTTCTAACTTTTGTAAAAGAGAGTATAATAAATAGACAGTATAATTTTAATTTTAGGGAGGATAAAAATTGAAAACAGATAGAATAAGAAAAATCTATAAAACAATTATGCTTATAGTTTTAACAGTTGCTATAACTTTTATAATTACAAGTGTTGTAATGTATAATCAATATGGAAAAAATAATATAAAATATATTGCTACAGATGGTATGAGTAGTACATTTCAAATGTTTCGTAATTATATAAATCAAAAATATATAGGTGAAATAGATGATAAAGCAATGCTTGAATCTGCAATTAAAGGATATGTTAAAGGACTAGGAGATACATATTCAGAATATATTACACCAGAAGAAATGAAGGAATATATGGAAGATACTACAGGAAAATATGTTGGAATAGGTGTATATATAGCTGATGATACACAAAACAATCAAATAATAGTATTAATGCCAATTAAAGATTCTCCAGCAGAAAAAGCAGGAATAAAATCAGGAGATATTATTACAAAAATAGATGGAATAGAATATAAAGGTGAACAATTAAATCAAGCATCTAATGCATTAAAACAAGGAGAAGGAACAAAAGCAAAAGTAGAAGTTTTAAGAAATAAAGAAACTTTAACATTTGAAATTGAAAGAAAATCAATTAAAGTAAATCATATAGAATCAAAAGTACTAGATGGAAATATTGGATATATACAAATAACTACATTTGATGAAGGATGCTATGATGAATTTGTAGAAAATTGGAAAAACCTAAAGAATAATAATATAACTTCTTTAATTATTGATCTTAGAAATAATGGTGGAGGGATAGTACAAGAGTCATTAAATATTGCAGATATGATGGTAGAAAGAGATAAAACATTATTAATAACAACAAGTAAACAAAAAGATGAAGAAGTAACTAAATCAAAAAATGATAAAACAATAGATATGCCAATAGCAATATTAATTAATGAAAATACAGCTAGTTCTTCTGAAATATTAGCTGCAGCAATAAAAGAAAACAACGAAAAAGTTACATTAATAGGAAAAAATACTTATGGTAAAGGTGTAATTCAAACAATTTATAGTTTATCAGATGGAAGTGGATTGAAATTAACTACAAATGAGTATTTTACACCAAATCGTAATACAATAAATAAAGTGGGAATTAAACCTGATATAGAAATAGATTTTCCAGAAGATGAAAGTTTATATACAATTGAACAATCAAAAGATACACAATTACAAAAAGCAATAGAAATATTAAAATAAAAAAGAAAAATCCCAGAAGTTGATATTCTGGGATTTTCTTTGATGATATAATTAATCATCTATAAAGGAGGATTATGACAATAAATAAAGTAATGATAAATTTAGGTATCCACCAATAAAAATATTTGAATTACTTAATTTTGTTTTTGTATCTTCTGAAATGTTATCAGAAGAAAGCCATAGTATTACGTTGTCAACACCTTTATTGATTATTTCTCTTCTTAATACATCTAGCATATGTTGAATTTCCTCCTAAAAATTATTTATAGCATTTATTATAGCATAATTTGGATAAAAATGCAAAAAAAGAAAAAGGTCTATTGAAATTTAGAATGTATCATGTTATTATAATTAAAATTTTTGTAGTTTAAAACTTTTTTAATTTTTAGAAATATTCAAATTAATAAGGAGGAAAGACATCATGGAAAAGACATATGAATGTTCTATATGTAAGAGAAAAAATGTAAAATTATGGCGTCCATATATGGATACTAAACCACTTATTTGTGCAGTATGTGCAGAAGAACGGCAAAGCTTAGAAATGTACGATGAAAGAGCTTGGAAAAAAGTTTCGGGTATTTATAAAGGAAAACTTACAGGAACAAAACTTCCATTGCCAAAATGGAAAATTAATGAAGAAGGAAATATTCCATCATATAAAGGTCCTGGACCTTATGGAGAACCAATTGAGATGATTGATAATATTAGAGTTAATATTGAAGAATTTCCCAACATAGCTTCATTAAAAAGTATTTGTATGGTACCGGCAATAGCTGATGGAGAAGGTTGTTTTTATGCAGATAATTTTGTGCCTGAACAACTAAAAAAATGGTGGAGAGAATTACCAACAAGGTAAAATAAAAAAATGTCTAAGAGTTCTTAGACATTTTTTATTTTTAAAAGCACAAAAAAATCAGCTTTTATTAGCTGACTCATAATTTGTCATTTTGGTGCTTCGAAGTGGAATCGAACCACTGACACGGGGATTTTCAGTCCCCTGCTCTACCAACTGAGCTATCGAAGCATTAAATAAAAAAATGGCGACCTGGAACGGGCTCGAACCGTCGACCTCTAGCGTGACAGGCTAGCGTTCTAACCAACTGAACTACCAGGCCATAAAATAAAAAAATTTAGTAAAACTAAATTTAAAAAATGGTGGTCGCTATAGGGCTCGAACCTATGACCCCCTGCTTGTAAGGCAGATGCTCTCCCAGCTGAGCTAAGCGACCAAGTCTTTCGACGAGATTAAGTATACAAGATTTTAAAATAAATGTCAATACTTATTTTTAATTTTTTTACAAAAATTTTAAAATATATAAAAATCGTAAAAAGAGTTGATTTTTTAATTAAAATGTGATAATATAAATAAGCTTATAGCAAATACCTTATACTTAGTTTGAGGAAAAAATACCTACTTTAACTCAGTTTAAGGCAAATATAAAATATAGGAGGTGTAATTATGACTAAAGAAACAAAACAACAAATCATTAATACTTATAAAAGAGATGAAAAAGATACTGGTTCACCAGAAGTTCAAGTAGCACTTTTAACACAAAGAATTAATGAATTAACAGAACACTTAAAAATACACAAAAAAGACAATCATTCAAGAAGAGGACTTTTAAAAATGGTTGGTGCAAGACGTAGCTTATTAAAATATTTAAGTGAAAGAGATGTTCAAAGATATAGAGATATCGTTGAAAAATTAGGATTAAGAAAATAAAAACAATCAGGACGTTTTGCTAAATAGAGTAAAACGTCCAATTTTTAAAACTAAGATATTTTATTCGATACTTTGAATTAGGAGGTAGCTTGTACAATATATTATTTATTATGATACATTGTAGAGGTTACAACTAACGAAGAGTATTGATTGAAATAAATATAACATGTGGCAAGAAAATTGCCGAAAGGAGAATATTTATGTTTAAAACATATTCAACAGAGTTAGCAGGAAGAAAATTAACAATTGAGACAGGAAAAATTGCAGAACTTGCAAATGGAAGTGTAATGGTTCGTTATGGAGATACTGTAGTAATGGTAAATGTTACTGCATCTAAAGAACCAAGAGATGGAATCGATTTCTTTCCATTATCAGTAGATTATGAAGAAAAATTATATGCAGTAGGAAAAATACCAGGAAGTTTCTTAAAAAGAGAAGGAAAACCAGCAGATAAAGCAATATTAACATCAAGAGCTATAGATAGACCTTTAAGACCTTTATTTCCAAAAGATTTTAGAAATGATGTATGCGTTGTAGCAACAGTATTATCAGTAGAACAAGATAATAGTCCAGAAGTTTGTGCAATGATAGGATCTGCAGCAGCACTTGCAATTTCTGATATTCCATTTGGAGGACCAACAGCAGCTGTAAATGTAGGATACGTAGATGGACAAGTTGTAATAAATCCAACAGTAGAGCAAAGAGAAAAATCAAGATTAACATTAACAGTAGCTGCAACTGAAGCAAAAATAACAATGATAGAAGCAGGTGCAGATGAAATACCAAATGACACAATGTTAGAAGCTATAAAAACAGCACATATTGAAATCAAAAATATTTGTAAATTCATAAAAGAAATACAAGAAGATATAGGAAAAACAAAATTTGAATATAAATCTTTTGGAGTAGATCCAGAATTCTTTGAAGAAATAAGAAAAGAATTCAAAGATAGAATGTATAAAGATGTGCAAGCAGCAGATAAAGAGACACGTGACGCAAATATGGAAAAAATAACACAAGCTATAACTGAATATGTTGTATCAAAATATGGAGAAGAGGAAGCAACTACAAGAAAACAAGATATAGCAGATACAGTACATGACTTAGAAAAAGAATGTGTAAGAGAAATGATATTTGTAGAACATAAACGTCCTGATGGAAGAAAAATAGATGAATTAAGACCACTTTCATGTGAAGTAGCAGTATTACCAAGAGTACATGGTAGTGCAATATTTACAAGAGGTCAAACACAAGCAATGTCAATTGCAACATTAGGAATGAAAAGTGAAGCACAAATGTTAGATGGTGTTGATGAAGAAACAGGAAAAAGATATATGCATCATTATAACTTCCCATCATATTCAGTAGGAGAAGCTAGACCTTCTCGTGGACCTGGAAGAAGAGAAGTAGGACATGGAGCATTAGCAGAAAAAGCATTAGTTCCAGTATTACCATCAGAAGAAGAATTTCCATATGCAATAAGAGTTGTATCAGAAATTTTATCTTCAAATGGTTCAACATCACAAGCAAGTATTTGTGGAAGTACTTTAGCATTGATGGATGCAGGGGTTCCAATTAAAAGACCAGTAGCTGGTATTTCAACAGGATTAGTTACAAACAAAGAAAAACCAGATGAATATGTAATGCTTACAGATATACAAGGTATAGAAGATTTCTTTGGAGATATGGACTTTAAAGTAGGTGGAACTAAAGAAGGAATTACAGCTATACAAGTTGATATAAAATGTGATGGATTAACATATGATATAATTGAGCAAGCTTTTGAAAGAACAAAAGTAGCAAGAGATTATATATTAGATGAAATAATGGCACCAGTATTAGCTGCTCCAAGAACAGAAATTTCAAAATATGCACCAAAAATAATTACAACAACAATATCTGTAGACAAAATAAAAGATGTAATCGGACCTGGTGGAAAAATGATAAACAAAATTATTGATGAAGCAAACGGAGTAAAAATTGATATAGAAGAAGACGGAAGAGTTTGTATATATGCAACAGAAGGACAAGATGGACAAAAAGCTTTAAAAATGATTAAAAATATTGTAAAAGAAATAGAAGTTAATGAAATTTATGATGGAAAAGTTACAAAATTAATGAATTTCGGAGCATTTGTTGATATTGGAGGAGGAAAAGAAGGATTACTTCATATATCAAAAATATCAAGCAAAAGAGTAGAAAAAGTTGAAGATGTATTAGCCGTTGGAGATGAAGTTACAGTTAAAGTAATTGAAATTGATAATCAAGGAAGAATTAACTTAAGTATGAAAGAATTAGAAGCGAATAATACTGAATCTGAATCAAAAGAACAATAAAAATAATATAATAAGAATAGCTTATGTAAAAATGTACATAGCTATTCTTATTAAAACTAAAGCAAAAACTCAATTATTATAAAAGTTGCAAAAATTAACGAGAAATAGTATAATAACAATTGTATAAAATAAAATGATAAAGATGGGGAGTATAAAATGGATTATATATATATATTGCAACAAGCATTAGTTTGGATAGTAACTATATTTTGGTTATATCAAATTATCATAAGTATATGTTCTTTAGTAAAATTTAAAGATAAACCTATTTTAGAAGATAAAGAAAATAGGTTTATGACAATTATTCCAGCACACAATGAAGCAGCAGTAGTAGGAAATTTAGTAGAAAGCTTAAAAAAACAAAATTATTCTAAAGAATTGTATGATATTTATGTAATAGCTGATAACTGTACAGATAATACAGCCGAAGTAGCAAGAAAAGCAGGGGCTATAGTATTTGAAAGATTTGATGAAAGCAAGAAAACAAAAGGATTTGCACTTCAATGGTTTTTAGCACAAAAAATACAAGAAAACGCACCATATGATGCATTTTGTATTTTCGATGCTGACAATATAGTTGATGTTAATTTCTTAAAAGCTATGAATAAAAAATTATGCCAAGGTGAAAATGTAGTACAAGGATATCGTGATATTAAAAACCCAACAGATAATTGGATAACAGCAGGCTATGCAATATTCTATTGGACTATGAATAGATTTTACCATTTAGCAAGATATAATTTAGGATTATCACCATTATTAAATGGTACTGGATTTATGGTTAGATTTGATCTTATAAAACCAACAGGATGGGATACAAAAACATTAACAGAGGATATAGAATTTTCATTAAAAA
The DNA here is from genome assembly GCA_012513065.1 of Clostridiaceae bacterium. Taxonomy (GTDB): domain Bacteria; phylum Bacillota; class Clostridia; order TANB77; family CAG-508; genus UMGS1663. The sequence goes on from JAAZCX010000021.1 coordinate 52,159, forward strand.
ATATTATAAATGGTAAAAAACTTGGATGGGCAACAGATGCTATAGTTTATGATGAACAACCAACAGGATTTAAACAATCTTGGTCTCAGAGAACAAGATGGACAGTTGGACATATTCAATGTATGAAAGAATATACAGGTTTATTAGCATTAGCAGTAAAAGAAAAGAAAACATTAATGAATTTTGATGGATTACTATATATATTAGGAAGTATTCCAATGTTTATAATTACAATCGTACTATTATTATTAAATTTTGTAATGTATTTTGGAAATGAAATGAATTTACAAGAATTATTAATAAACTGCTTACGTTATTTAATACCTACATTTGTATTACCAATACTTACAGCAATATTAATCATGGTATTAGATAAAAAACAAATAAAACCAATGATTAAGGGATTAATATTTTATCCATTATTTTTAGGTTCATGGCTATTAATTAACTTTAAATGTTTATTTGTAAGAAATACAAAATGGGAAAAAATAGAACATGTTAGAGATATTAAAATTAAAGATGTAAATTAATTAAAGATGATAATAAAAAATAAAACCATTTATATGGTTTTATTTTTTGCATTAATATAGTATATATATTATCTATATAAAATTATAGTTCTCTTTCTTCTTTAGTATTACTAATACTATTTTGTAATGTTTCAATATTTTTATTTATTCCTGATACAATAGATTGTTTAATTAGTTTTTCTAGATGAATTGGTTCAGGAGAGAATTCATTAGGTAATGCTGCTAAAACAAATTTATCACGAATACTAAATTGGGTAATTTTTTCACGACCATTAACAATTTCAGTTTTTCTTGATAATTGATCTAATAAAAATCCTAAATCCATAGAAAAACCGTGTTCTTTAGAAAATTGGTTTGCAAAAGTTAAAGTTGTTCTAGTGTTCCCATCACGGAAAGGATGTATTTTCCAAAATTGAGTAATGTATTTAGTAAATGTAACTGTTTTTTCATCTAGTGAAAGAGAATTCCAATCAGTATTATTAAGTTTTTCTAAGCACTCACTAAGTTCTTTTTCAATTTTTTCATGTTTTGTATAATCAAGGCTAAGGCCAGGAATTACTATTTCTTCTTTTATAATTGGAACCTCTCTAAAAGTACCTGCCCAATCAAAAATATCTTCAAATATATGTTTATGAATAGATTTGATAAAAGAAATATCAAAATTTCTATGAAGTAGAGTACTACTGTTAATTAATTTTGAAAAAGTAATATCTTTTTCTGCTGAGTTTAATTCGTCATAGTTAGCAATACCAAGTTTATTTTTTAATATTCCATTTTCTTGTATATAAGGATCTTTATCCATTGTGTTCACCGCCTTTTTTATATAAAGCAATAATCTTTTTTTGAACTTCTTCTATTTCAGAGATACCATCAACATATTCTTTAACAATTTTTAATACTTTATCACTAGGAAAATCAGTGCCAGTAATAGAAATTGCTAAAGCATTCTTTACTATTTCTTTTCTTTGTTCTCTAGTTGTGTTTTTAATTGATAAATCCATATTTTTCCTCTTTCTTATATAATCATAAATATATTATAACATTAATAAAATGATAAATCAATTATAGACTTTTTTTATACGTAATGTTATAATAACAAATATATTAAATAAATTAGGAGAGAAAATATGAGTAAAGTTAAAGTGTTTGCTTTTGTAGGACCATCTGGTACAGGAAAAAGTTATAGAGCACAAATGGTAGCAGGAGAAAACAATATTTCATATATAATAGATGATGGTTTACTTATTAATGAAAACGAAGTAGTAGCGGGAGAATCTGCTAAAAAAGCACCTACTAAAATAGAAACAGTAAAACATGCAATATTTATTGATGAAAAAGAAAAAAAAGAAATGCAAAAAGCAATAAAAAAATATAAACCAGAGTCAATTTTAATATTGGGAACTTCAGATGGAATGGTGGCTAAAATTGCAGAAAATCTAGCATTACCTAAAATAGAAAAAACTATTTATATAGAAGAAGTAGCAACAGAAGCAGAAATAAAAACAGCAAGAAATATTAGAGTAACTCAAGGTAAACATGTTATACCAGTTCCTACTTTTGAAATAAAAAAAGATTTCTCAGGATATATATTAGATCCTCTTCAAATATTTAAGTCAAAAGGAAGTGGAAATAAACCTTATATTTCAGAAAAATCAATTATAAGACCAACATTTAGTTATCTTGGTAATTTCACTATATCAGATACTGTATTTCGCCAAATAATAGAATATCTAGCAAAAAAAGAACAAGGAATATCAAAAATAATTCGTACAAGAGTAGAAAATTATGGAGAAGGACCTTCAATTTACATGGAAGTATCAGTGATTTATGGACATAATGTTATGGAAGAATTACAATCTTTTAAAGAAAGAAGTGTAAGAGAAATAGAAAAGTTAACTACAATGAATGTGCAAAAAATAACTGTAATCGCTAAAACAATTGAAATGCCAAACAATGAATAAATTAAGTGAAAGGAATAAAATAATATGTCATTTATAGTAGCAATGGATGGACCAGCTGGTACAGGAAAAGGAACAATAACAAGTTTGTTATCAAAAGAAATGGAACTTGTAAATATTGATACTGGAGCAACATATAGATGTGTTGCATTGTATGCAGTTAAAAATGGTATACAATTAGAAGAAAAAGAAAGAATAATAGATTCATTAAAAGACATTAATATAGATATGAAAAATGAAGAAGGAACTCAAAAAGTATATTTAAATGGAGAAGATGTTACAAAAGAAATTAGAAGTAAGGAAGTTACTAAAATAGTATCTCAAATATCATCAATAAAAGAAGTTAGATTTGCGATGGTTGAAGTTCAAAGAAAATTAGCAAAAGGAAAAGATGTAATTATGGAAGGAAGAGATATAACTACATATGTATTCCCAAATGCTAATGTAAAGATTTACTTAGATGCTAAAGAAGAAGAAAGAGCAAAAAGAAGATATATTGAAAACCAAGAAAAAGGTATAGAAATGACATATGAAGAAGTACTTGAAAATATTCGTAAAAGAGATAAAAACGATAGAGAAAAAGAAATGGGAGCACTAAAAATAGCAGACGATGCAGAATATATCGATACTACTAATTTGAAAATAGAAGAAGTAAAAGATAAAGTAAAAGAAATTATATTAAGAAAAAGAGGAAAATAAAGTGAAAAAATTCTTAAAAGACATTTTGAAAATTATAGTTAAAGGTGCGATTTTTATATATTGTAAAATTGTACATAGAGTAAAGATAGAAGGAACAGAAAATATTCCAAAAGAAGGATCTATAATTTTTTGTGGAAATCATAGAACTTTTTTAGATCCACCATTAATGGAAGTAACAGCTAAAAGAGAATGTCGTTTTTTAGCAAAGGAAAGTTTGTATAAAAATCCTTTTCTTGCATTTTTAGGATGGATATTTGAAGCAATTCCAGTAAAAAGAGATTCAAAAGATGTAACAGCAATAAAGGTTTCTTTAAAAACCTTAAAAAAGGGAGATTGCATTGCATTATTTCCAGAAGGAACTAGAAACGGATTAGCAAAAGGAGAAAAAGTAAAAGATGGAGCAGCATTTTTTGCAATTAGAACTGGAGCAAAAGTTATACCAGTAGGAATTTCTGGAGAAACAAAAGCCTTTTTAAAGGTAATAATTAGATATGGAAAACCAATAGAATATGGTCAATACAAAAATGCAGAAGATGAAAAACAAGCTTTAGAAACAGTAACAGAAGATATTATGACAAAAATAATGGAATTAACAAAATAATATAAAAGAATATAAAAAAGAGTATACCCAAGTAATATATTATATTTGGAAATAGTATATTACTTGGGACTTTTTGTAATTTTTAGTAAAATTATGTTGACAATAAAATTAGATTGCTATATAATAAAATAGTTAATTAATAATATAATGAGCATATAGTAAATATATGTCTTTTTAATTTTTGTGATAAGGTGAAAATATGAAAGAAGAAAAAGAAATATCTTTTGAAGAATTATATAAAGAATCTTTAAAAGATACAAAGCTAGAAAAAAGCGTAACTGGAAAAATAATTAGTATTACAAATCAGGGAGAAATTTTTGTAGATATTAATTATAAAGCAGATGGAATTATTCCTAAAAAAGAATATAGTAATGATGAAAATGCAAATCCAAAAGATGAATTTAAAATTGGAGATCTTATAACTGCTGATGTATTAAAGAAAAATGATGGATTAGGAAATGTTCTACTATCTTATAAAAAGGCAAAAGTAAGAGAGTCTAAAAAAGAATTTGAAAAAATAGTAAAAGAAAATAAAATTATTGAAGCTGAAATATCACAAATTAATGAAAAAGGATTAATTGTTATAGTAGATAGTATACGTGTATTTATACCAATATCACTATCAGGAATTCCGAGAGGTGAAGATATAAATACATATAAAAATAAAAAAATAAGATTCCGCATTACTGAATATGATCCAAAGACAAATAAAGTAATAGGATCAGTACGTAGTGTATTAGATGAAGAAAAAGGCAAAGAGCAAGATGAATTTTGGGAAAATGCACAAATAGGAAAAGAATATGAAGGAATAGTAGCAAGCTTAAGTTCGTATGGAGCATTTATTGATTTAGGTGCTATACAAGGATTATTACATGTTTCAGAAATATCATGGGATCGAAATGTGAAACCAGATGAAATTCTAAAGCAAGGAGAAAAAATAAAAGTTTCAATTATTGAAATGGATAAAGAAAATAAACGTATAAAATTGAGCTATGGAGACAAAGGACCAAATCCTTGGACTAAAGCAGAAAACAAGTATCACATAGGAGATATAATAAAAGTAAAAGTTGTAAAAATAATGCCTTTTGGAGTGTTTGTAGAATTAGAATCTGGAATTGAGGGACTAGTTCACATTTCTCAAATTGCAGAAAGAAAAATAAGTAAACCAGATGAAGAACTAAAAATTAATCAATATGTAAATGCTAAAATTATTGATATGGATTTAGAACAAAAAAGAATTGAATTATCAATAAAAGAATTAGAAGAAACTTCAAACGAATATAAAGAAGAAATTTAAAATAAAAAATAAAATAGAAGGGATGTTTTATTCCGGATAAGGAATAAAGACGTCCCTTTGCCAAGAAAAAGAGGGAAATGAAATGATAAATGAAAAAATAAGAAATATTGCAATTATTGCACACGTAGACCATGGAAAGACAACATTAGTAGACTGTCTATTAAGACAAAGTCATATTTTTAGAGATAATGAACAAGTAGCAGAAAGAGTTATGGATTCAAATGATTTAGAAAAAGAAAGAGGAATTACAATTCTTTCAAAAAATACATCTGTTATGTATAATGGAATAAAAATTAATATAGTAGACACACCAGGTCACGCTGATTTTGGTGGAGAAGTTGAACGTGTATTAAAAACTGTAGATGGAGTTTTACTATTAGTTGATGCTTTTGAGGGTGCAATGCCTCAAACAAGAGAAGTATTGAAAAAATCTTTAGCATTAAATTTAAAACCAATCGTTGTAATTAATAAAATAGATAGACCAGGATCTAATCCAGCAAAAGTTGTAGATGAAGTTCTTGAATTATTTATTGAGCTTAATGCTAATGATGATCAATTAGAATTTCCAGTTATATATGCATCTGCAAAAAATGGACTTGCAAAAATGAGTTTAGAAGAAGAATCTGATAATGTTAGTTGTATATTTGATACAATAGTAAAATATATAGCACCACCTAAATGTGAAGTAGAAGGTACTGCTCAAATGTTAGTATCTAATATTGATTATGATGATTATTTAGGAATAATTGCAATAGGAAGAATTGAAAGAGGAAGCATTAAATCAGGTATGCCAATAGCAATTTGTAAAGCAGAAAAAAATACACAAGGAAAAGTTGCTAAATTATTTACTTATCAAGGATTAAAAAGAACAGAAGTAGAAGAAGCAGTTGCAGGAGATATAGTTGCATTATCAGGAGTGTCAGATATTGGTATAGGAGATACAATTTGTGATTTAAATAACCCAGAAAAAATTCCATTTGTAGACATAGATGAGCCAACTGTATCAATGACATTTAGTGTAAATAATGGACCATTTGCAGGAAAAGAAGGACAATTTATTACATCTAGACATATTAGAGATAGATTATTCAAAGAATTAGAAAGAAATGTAAGTTTAAGAGTAAAAGAAACAGATACAGCAGATAGTTTTGAAGTATGTGGACGTGGTGAACTTCATTTATCAGTATTAATTGAAACAATGAGAAGAGAAGGATTTGAATTATTAGTTTCTCGTCCAAAAGTTATTTTTAAAGAAATAGATGGCGTAAAATGTGAACCAATGGAGAAATTAGTAGTAAATGTACCAGATGAATCAATAGGAACAATTATTGAAAAATTAGGAAGACGTAAAGCTGAAATGACTAATATGGAACCTGCTGAAGCTGGACATACAAAAGTTGAATTCAGAATACCAGCAAGAGGATTAATAGGATATAGAACAGAATTCCTAACAGATACTAAAGGTGAAGGAACAATGAATTCTGTATTTGATTCATATGAACCATTTAAAGGTGATATTCAAGCAAGAACAAGAGGAGTATTAGTAGCTTGGGAACAAGGAACTTCAATAACATATGGTTTATATAATGCACAAGAAAGAGGAGAGCTTTTAATAGGTGCAGGTGTTGATGTATATGAAGGAATGATAGTTGGAATAAACTCAAGAAACGAAGATATAGCAATAAATGTATGCAAAGAAAAACATTTAACAAATACACGTTCATCAGGAGCAGATGATGCACTTCGTTTAGTACCACCACTTCAAATGTCATTAGAAAAAGCAATTGAATTTATTGCTGAAGATGAATTAGTAGAGATAACACCAAAGAACATTAGATTAAGAAAGAAAACATTAGATACAAAAACTAGAGAAAGAGAAGCAAGAAGATAATTATAAAGAAAGCCTCATGTTTAATATACGTGGGGTTTTTATTATAAGTTAAGGAGAATAAAAATGAATTTACAAGAATTACAGATAATAAAAGAAAAAGCTTTACAAAATCATGTTCCAATAATAATGGATGATACATTAGAAGTAGTAGATAAAATTCTAAAACAATTAAAACCTAAAAGAATACTTGAAATAGGTACAGCCGTTGGATATTCTGCTATGTGTTTTTCTGATTACTTACAAGAAAATGGTATAATAGATACTATTGAAAGAGATGTAGAAAGAATTAAAGAAGCTAAAGAAAATATTGTAAAAGTAGGTGTAGAAGAAAAAATAAATATATTAGAAGGTGATGCAGTAGAAATATTACCAACGTTAAATGAAAAATATGATATGGTATTTATAGATGCAGCAAAAGGGAAATATCCATTTTTCTTAAAAGAAGCTTTAAGAATGTTAAATAATAATGGAATAATATTAGCAGATAATATTCTTTACAAAGGATATGTAATGAGTGATTATAATAAGCATAAACAACGTACAGCAGTTAGAAATTTAAGAGAATATATAGCAGAAGTAACTAATAATCCAAATTTAGAAACAGAAATATTAGAAGTTGGAGATGGACTTGCTATTACAAAAATGATAATGTAAATTATCATTTTTTTGTATAAATTAATTGACAAAAATACAAATTACAATTAAAATAAAATTACAATACAAAGGAGGAAATTATGAAAAATAATAAAGGTATAACACTAATTGCTCTTGTAATAACTATTATAATATTAATAATACTAGCTGGAGTAAGTATTAATTTAATAATAAATAATGATGGAATTATAGGAAAAGCAGAACAAGCAAAAGTAGAGACAGAAAAGCAAACAGCAACAGAAAAGATGAATTTAAAAATAACAAATATACAAATAGAAGCATATACTAAAACACAAGAATTACCAAATTTACAAAAGTTAGCAGATAATTTATGTGAAGATAATGAAATACAATATGTAACACTTGCAAGTAATAAAGTGGCAAGTTTAGAAAAAATAACAGTAGGAGAAGCAGAATCAATCTTTACAAAAATGAAAGATTATCCATATGAATTTGAAATAAATAGTTCATTACAACTAGCATCAGTAGATGGAGTACAAGTAGCACAAACAGAAGAAAATCAACAAATTGGAGATTTACAAAAACAAATTGATGAAATGAAAACTCAGATAAGTACATTACAAACAGAAGTAAATAATCAAAAAGATATTATTAAAGTATATGCTGCAAACAATACTACAAAATTTGATGATATAGAATTAGATGCAGGACATTATATTTGTATAATATATTCACAAACATTGGATAGTGTATATGTTAAACCAGCAGTATATATGATATCTATAGGGGAAAATTCAGTTCAATATAGAGCAGATTGCCAACAAATTGTAGCTGGAGATAGACAATATACAATTAATGTAACACCAATGTCTGCAAGTAATAAAAAAGGAAAAGTGTCAATTACAATGGCTTTAAATTGGTATTATTGTGAAATGATAAAAATAAAATAATAAAGGTATAACACTAATTGCTCTTGTAATAACTATTATAATATTAATAATACTAGCAGGAGTAAGTATTAATTTAATAATAAATAATGATGAAATTATAGGAAAAGCAGAACAAGCAAAAGTAGAGACAGAAAAGCAAACAGCAACAGAAAAGATGAATTTGAAAATAACAAATATACAAATGGAAGCATATACTAAAACACAAGAATTACCAAATTTACAAAAGTTAGCAGATAATTTATGTGAAGATAATGAAATACAATATGTAACACTTGCAAGTAATAAAGTAGCAAGTTTAGAAAAAATAACAGTAGGAGAAGCAGAATCAATCTTTACAAAAATGAAAGATTATCCATATGAATTTGAAATAAATAGTTCATTACAACTAGCATCAATAGATGGAGTACAAGTAGCAAATGATACAGTTACAGTAGACAAAGAACAATGGGAAGGATTTTTAAATAAAGTAACAACACTTCAAAAGAAACCAGTATTATTGAAAAGAGATATGAATTTTACTGCAGATTTTATTTCAGCTAGTACATGGACAACAATAGAAGAAGTATCTTTAGCAGGACACGGAAGTGGAATTGCAAGTGTTTCATATACTGCAACAAATCCAGAAACTGCGTGCTCAATATTAGATATTGATGGATATAGTGTTAATACAAATAACTCAAATGAAAAATTTTTAGGATCAGATGGAATTAAATAAACAACCAATAAAACATGGAGAAGAGCAGCATTTTCTATAAGTATTCCATATGATAAAAATACAAAAATTAGATTAAGAGCTTATTCTGATGCAGCTATGAAAATTGATTATGCATATTCAATAACATTATTTGAAAATTAATATTAAAAATATAAAAAAA
>JAAZCX010000022.1 GCA_012513065.1 Clostridiaceae bacterium
TATTGCCTACATATAAATCTTTTTTTGAGTTTTAAGCTCTAATAAATTTTGGTTTTTTGTTTTTATTTTTTGGTAGTACAAAATAACTACCGCTTGGTTTTCTTCAAAGGTTTGTTTATTGTTTACTTTTCAATGTACTCTTACCGGTAAATACCGTGTAACGTTTTGTATTTTATAACTTTTTAAAACATATGTCAATACTTTTTTAAAAGTTTTTTAAATTTTTATTTTAAAAGAGCAAAATAATAAACTAGTAATCTTTTTTTACGTATAAAATTTGCTGTGTGCGTTACTAATTTAATATATTGATATATATATGTTTTTCATAAGTTATTTAGTACTTAATTATAATAACATATGCAAATATTAAAGTCAATACATTTTTTAAAAATTTTGTCGATTTTTTAATTTTATTATTTCTTCGCGTTACAATTATTATATTATCATATTTTTTCTTTTTATTCAATAGATTTTTCTTGGTAATTAATGCCATCTATATTTGTACTAATATCACATCATCTCCTATACATTTTATTTGTTGCCATGGTATAACAATATCATTGCTGGTAGAAAACATATTTAATATTTTATTATTTCCTGGAACAATTATTGATGTGATAGTACCAGTTTCTAAATCAGCACATACATCTTGAACAAATCCAAGTCTTTTTCCGTCACTAATATTTATTACTTCTTTGTGTTTGAAATCTAATCCTTTTTGTCCCATTTTGACCTCCAATACTTTTTTATTATTATATTATTAAAATTAAAAAAGTTGCTTTATATTGCAACTTTTATTTGTAAGTTCTTCTTATATGTTCAATAGCACTTTTTTCTAATCTAGATACTTGTGCTTGTGATATTCCTATTTCTTCTGCAACTTCCACTTGAGTTCTTCCTTCAAAAAATCTTTTATTTACAATCATTTTCTCTTTTTCATTTAGTTTTTTCATTGATTCCAATATTGTTATATTTTCTGCCCAACATTCATCTGTGTTTTTTATATCTTTTACTTGATCCATTATATAAATATTTTCTGTTCCATCTCCATATACAGGTTCTTGTAATGATATTGGTTCTTGTATCGCATCCAAGCTAAATACAATTTCTTCTTTTTCTACTTCTAATTCTTTAGCTATTTCTTCAATTGTTGGTTCTTTTTGATTTTCTTTTGTCATTCTTTCTTTAACATTTAGTGCTTTATATGCTAAATCTCTTACCGATCTACTAACTCTTATTGGATTGTTATCTCTTAAATATCTTCTAATTTCTCCAATAATCATAGGAACTGCATAAGTACTAAATTGAACATTCTGTTGTAAATCGAAATTATCCATTGCTTTTATTAATCCTATACATCCAACTTGAAATAAATCATCTACATTTTCTCCTCTGCCATAAAATCTTTTTATAATACTTAATACCAATCTTAAGTTTCCATTAATAAATTTATTTCTTGCTTCTTCGTCGCCACTTTTTATTTTTATTAATAAATCTTTTTTTTCTTCAGAACTTAATACAGGTATTTTAGAGGTATCAACTCCACATATTTCTACTTTATTTTTCATAGAAAACTCCTTTAATAAATATTATTATCATTATTTCCAAAGGAGTCTTTTCTATTCAATTATCGTATGACACATTTTGACAAAAATAGCACTCTTACAAAGAGTGCTATTTATTTTTATTTATTATTTATTTTTCTTTCGTATCTGAGAAAATCAAAATACTTTCTTGCATATTCTGTGTTTTTAATTTTTAAACTTCTAGAAAAAAGTCTTTCCATCACTTCATCTGAAACAATGTTTTCTTCAATTGCTCTTTTAAGAATTCTTTTTGTAATCTCATCAGATTCCAAATTGTATTTATCTTTAAAGCTTGATAAAGGTTTGTCACTTGATGAAATATCATTTGCAATTTCTTTAACTTTGCTCGGGAGATAACTATATGTTAAGTATTCTTCCCTTTTTTTCAAAAGTTCTCTGTGGTGTAATATAGAATTATAACCTGAATCTTTTACTTTATTTCTTTGGCTTTCTATACTTTTGTTTAGTACCTTTTGAGCTAAAGCAAGTGGAATTAATGCTATTATAATAGTATAATCCATTAATTTCCTTATTGTATTGGCTGTTACATTATTGTCTATTGCAATTTTCTTTTGAGTATATTCTATTGAGCTTGTTGCATATACTTCTGTAATTCTTATTGCGAATTCGTCGAATTCTTTTTTTTGCATTGTTTTTTCTAATTGTTTAAATGTCCGCATTTTATCTCTCATAATTTTTCCTCCTATTAATTAATAAGATTTAATACATGAATTATGAATTAATTATACTACTTTTTTATTGTTTTGTCTAATTATCCAGTTTTACTCATTATTTCTTTTTTCATTTTACTTATAATTTTCTTTTCTAATCTAGATATATAACTCTGTGAAATGCCGAAGCATATCTGCTACCTCTTTCTGTGTTTTTTCATCTCCACTTAAAAAACCAAATCTAAGTTCCATTATATTTCTTTCTCTACTATTTAATTTTTCAATAGATGCTTTTAATAATTTTTTATCTACTTCATCTTCTATTCTTCTAGATGTAATATCAGGATCAGTGCCTAATATATCTGATAAAAGTAACTCATTTCCATCTCCATCCTGATTTAATGGTTCATCAATTGAAATTTCTCCTTTTATTCTATTGCTTCTTCTTAAATACATAAGTATTTCATTCTCTATACATCTAGATGCATACGTTGCTAGTTTTATTTTTTTCTCAGTATTAAAAGTATTAACTCCTTTCATTAGTCCTATTGTCCCAATTGATATCAAGTCTTCTAATCCAACTCCCGTATTTTCAAATTTTTTAGCTATATATACAACTAATCTTAAATTTCTTTCTACAAGAATTTGTCTTACTTCTAATTTTCCACTTTCAAGTTCTTTAAGTAATTTTTCTTCTTCTTGTGCTGACAATGGAGGCGGTAAACTTATATTTCCTCCTATATAATAAATAGGAAGATTATTTATTTCCTCTTCGTTTAGAAATTTTGCATAAATGGTGTTAATACTACCCACTAATATTTTTAATAAATTCATTTTTATCACTCCCTTCTATTATATCAAGTCCAACTAATGCAGAATACTGATCTCTTTTACTTAATTTATTATCATATATACCAATAATTACATCATCAACTTTCTTTTCTTCTTGTTCTTTATTTATAATTATTTTATTTGATTTAAATCCTAGTAATAATCCATTTTGTTTTCCTAAAGAAGTAAATGGTATTACTCTAAATTTAGTTATGTATTTTATATTTTTATCTTCATATATTTCTTTTGGTACATCACCTCCTATTATCTGATTTAAATTATCCAATATGGTATTGGGTAATATTTCTTTTAGTACTTCTTTCTCCACAATAATAACCGGCATACTAGTAATTGGATCTCTTAACATATTGCCAGTATCTATTAATGCTTTTGTTTTTAAATATTTATCCTCAAAGTCAATAGTTATTTCACAATACATATCTTTTTTTGTAAGTTTTGTTTTTACAAAATAGAATGCTATTGTAATAATGACAAATCCAACTATTCCTCCTAATACTGCTATTTTTAGTGGATAAGTTCCAACATATACTCCATTTTTCATAAGTATTTCTTGTGGCTTTACAAAATATAAAAGTGCAAATGCACATCCTCCAAATACAAATGAAGTTAAATAAAAAAATATAATCTCTTTTATTAATATTTTTATCGTTTTTGGATTATATGCTAGATAAACCATTACAATTGACAATATTATTTTCAATATTATATTTGAATATATCTGAATTATTTCTATATATGCTGCTATAGAATATATTCCTCCTAGTAATGCTGATAATACTAATCTTATATGATTTATTTTTATTTTTAATATATATCCACTAGCAAATAATATTATATAATTCATACATAAATTTTCGACCAGCACAACATCTAAATATATTGTCATTTAGTCACCTCATTTTTTATTTGTATACATAGTTTATAACTAGTACGTTGCAGATTGTGTCATTTCTTAGGCACGAAAAAAAGAAATAATCTACTTTTTTAGATTATTTCTTTTTTTTATATTATTTTTATTTTATTTTCTCGTATGATATGACTTTATTTGATTCCTCTATTTTTTCTTAAGAAAGAAGGAATATCTAAATCATTAGAAGAATTTGTATTGTCAATTGGAGCTGGAATAGAATTTATTTTTTCTCCCCATGCTTTATCAACTATACTGCTTACACTGTTCATTGAAGGAATTTCATTTCCTTTTTCGAATCCTGTAGCAATAACTGTTATAACTATATCTTCATCTAATGTTTCATCAATTACTGCACCAAAGATAATATTTGCTTCTGGATCTACACTTCTTTGTACTAATTCTGCTGCTGTATTAACTTCATGTAATCCTAAGTTTGGTCCACCAGTAATATTTATAATAACTCCTCTTGCTCCTTCGATTGAACTTTCTAATAATGGATTTTGTACTGCTTGTTTTGCTGCATCTTCTGCTCTATTTTCTCCTGATGCTCTACCAATTCCCATATGTGCAATACCTGTATTTAACATTATTGTTTTTACGTCTGCAAAGTCTAAGTTTACAAGTCCTGGAACAGCTATTAAATCAGATATACCTTGTACCCCTTGTCTTAATACATCATCAGCCATTTTGAAAGCTTCAACTATTGATGTTTTGCGATCGATTATTTGTAATAATTTATCGTTTGGTATAACAACTAGAGTGTCTACTTTTCCTTTTAAACTTTCTACTCCACGATCTGCTTGTGATAAACGTTTTTTACCTTCAAATGTAAATGGTTTTGTAACAACACCAATTGTTAATATTCCCATTTCTTTAGCACATGCTGCTACTATTGGTGCAGCTCCTGTACCTGTTCCTCCACCCATTCCGGCTGTAACAAATACCATATCAGCTCCGCGTAATGCTTCTGCTATTTCAGTTTTGCTCTCTTCTGCTGCTTGTGCTCCAATATCAGGATTTGCTCCTGCTCCTAATCCTCTTGTTATTTTTTCTCCTATTTGTATTTTTGTTGCTGCTTTTGATAGTAATAATGCTTGTCTATCAGTATTAACAGCTATAAAATCTACTCCTTTTATTCCTGCATCTACCATTCTATTTACTGCGTTGTTTCCTGCTCCTCCAACACCAATTACTTTTATTGTAGCTGCTCCATCTAACATTGTATTATTTTCTTCTGCACCATCCATAAACATGTTTAATTTCCTCCTTTTAATTATATAAATAGAGACGATTCTATTTTATATCAAAAATTTTTTATTTATTTTCTGCAAATAGTACCGTCCCTATTTGCATTTTTTAAAATTGATAACTATTTTAAGAATAAAAGAATTCTTTAATTCGTTCCATTATAGTATATAAAATACTCTCTTTAGAATTTGAATCAATACTACTTGATACCGTTTTTGCAAATGGTCTTGCTGCAATATATCTTACTAATGAATATGCTGTTCTATATTCTGGTCTTACAGTACTAATCAATCTCCCTGTTGAAATTTTAATTGGTATATTTAATATTACTTTTCCTGCTACATCACTTTTATTTATATTTGTTATACCTTGTCCTGTTAAAATTACATTATTTATTCTTTGTTTTATTCCTTGATTTATTAAATCTTTATTTATTAAAGAAAAGATTTCTTCAATTCTAGCTTCTATTATTTCAATTAATTCTGAACTTTTTATTACTTTTGTTTTACTGTCTCCACGATATGTGTTTAGTATAATCTCATTATCATTATCTATATATGATTTCATTGCTAATCCATATTGTTTTTTTAATTTATCAGCCTCTTCTTCTTCTATATTTAAAACTAGTGAAATATCTGATGTAATACTATCTCCTCCAAGAGGTATTGTATTTGTATAAACAAATCCATTTCCTTCAAAAACACCTAAGTCTGTATTTCCTGCTCCAATATCTAAAAGCATTATATTATCATTCATCTCATTACTATCTAGCATTACATTTCTTTCAGCTAAACTAATTGGAACAATTCCATCAAGTTCTAATCCAGATTTTCTAAATATACTTACAATCTGTTTTAAATATTCTTTATCTGCTAATATAACTTGTGCGTTTAAAGTAAAACTAGCACTTAAATTTCCTACTGGGTCAGAAACTATTTTTCCATCTTCTAGTATAAATTTATCTGTTACAATATCAATAATTGTTTTACCTTCTGGTATTTCTACATCTTTTACTTGCATTATTGCTGAAGATACATCTTTTGTTGATATTCCTGCATATTTATCTTTCGCTTCTCTTACAACACTGTTTTGTACAATTGTAACATATTTTCCAGGAATCGTTACATAGGCTGAGTGAATTTTTAATTCTGTTTCTGTTTCTGCTTCTTCTACTACTTTATGAATAGCTAAAGCAATATCTTCTTCGTCTATGATTTTTGCTTTTTTGATTCCGTCACACTTATGGCTTGTGTTGCAAGTAACTTCAATTTGATTAAAATTATTGACTTCACCTACTACTAGGCTAACCTTAGAAGTACCGATGTCAATTCCTACAATTATATCTCCGATAGCCAAAGTTAACTCCTCCATTTTTTTATTTTATTATTTCCCACTAAGAATATTATATTTCACAAAAAAAGTCAATAGAATTTGTTATATTTTTGTAATATTTTTGTAATATTTTTGTAATAATGTCGTTTCTTTTGTTTTTATGTAAAATATATAACTTCTTCTATTAACTTTTTAATTTTTTTATTTTATTTTTTTTAATTATTATTTACTTTTTCTTGTGACTTTTCCTCTGGCTTCTTCCCCTTTTTTTCTGTTATTTTTTCAACATAATATCTTCTTATAGTTCCTAAATTGTTAAACATTCTTCCTACAAATACAACTACAGCTGCTAAGTAAATATCTATATTTAGTTTCTTTCCTAAATATGTAAGTAAAATAGCTAAAATAGCATTTACAAAAAATCCTGAAATAAATATTTTCATATCAAAATTCTTTTTTAAACTAGATGTAATTGCTCCAAATACAGAATCTAGTGCTGCTATTATTGCAATAGCTAAGTATCCTGAATATGTATATGGAATTGTTGGAATATTAATTCCTATAAGTGCTCCTATTATACAACCTATTATAATTGCTATTAAAATCATTCTTGTACCTCCTTAGCATATTTAAGTTGCAATTGATTTTTCTTACTGTTATATGCTAATATGCTTATTTTATTTTCTTTAGTCATTTCGACTGTTTTTCCTAATTTTTGATAGCTGTCAATAAATCCACTAGTTTTTAGACTTAGTGCACTTGATAAATATGTTTGATCACCTATTGCTTTTACAATATAAGGAGATACTATTCTATCTTCATTAATTAATATTATTCCATTAACATCTACAATTTCTGTCATATTTAATATTCTTTTATCATTAATTGAAATTGCTTCTGCTCCTGCTAGTTTTAATTCATTAATTAATGTACGTAAGTCACTTGCTTCTATTGTTTTTTCTTCATTATTTTTTAATGTTATTATAACCCCTTGACCTGTTACATTAGTTTTTCCAACTAATATATTAATTTGTTCTAATTCTTTATCTAATAATTCTGAAGTTTGCTCATTTGATGTTAATTTTTCTCTATAATCAGTTATTTTTTGTTGTGTATCAATTAATTTTTCTTCAACTTCTTCATATTTAGTTTTCCAACTAGAAAGCATCATTTGCAGTTCTTCTTCTCTAGCAGTTTCTATTCCTGTTATATCTGTTTCCTCAACTGTTTTAAATTGTGCAAACATAACTGCTACTAAAATAACACATATAATGCCTATAATACTTATCATGGTAATTTTATTTTTTTCCAATCTTTTTCACCTCAATTATTTTTGTAAATTCATATATTTAGCTGAAATCGCACCTGTATATTTTGATATTTTTACTTTACTTGATTTTTTTATTGTTACTTCTATACCATTTTCTCTTAATAATTCAACATAACTACCTGGTCTATCAATTCCTGCTAAACTTTCTGATAATCCTATAGCTTTAATTGTAAATGCAGATGTTATTTTTTCATCATTTACTTTTATAACATTACCTATGCATGTAATAGCTGTAGGATTTACTATTCTTTGTCCATTAATTGAAATTGCTTCTGCTCCTGCATTTTTTAATTCATTTACAATATATCTTAAATCTGCATCATGTATTATATGATAAGAAATATCATCAAGTACTCCTATTGTTTCTCTTGTTGCATTTGGATCATCCCTTAATATTATTTCTACACCTTGTCCCTCTAAATCTGTAATTCCTAATAGATTACTATTTAAAGTTATTTGTTCTTCTTTATTTGATGCTGTAGTATCGTTTTTAGTAGCTTCTTCTCTTATTTTAGATAATTGTTTTTCTGAATTATCTAATTGATTTAATATATTATCATATTTTTCTTTCCATTTTAAAACTTCATCTCTTAAACTGTTTTCTGTAAAACTTTGTGCTACTGTTGAATTAGCATTTTTAACTGTATTTATTTGTACACAAATACTAATTGTTAATACTAAACAAACTATTCCTAGTGTAATAGCAATTTTTTTCTTGTCCAATTTCTTCACTTCCTTTATACTCTTTCTCTAAATACCGGATATTCTTTATTCAAATCCATATTAACTAATATTTCTCCAGCTTCTCCTTTAGTTTTTTGTAATATTTCTTTTATTGTTAATATTTTTATATTCAAATTTGAAGAATCTCCTATATAGGCTGTTTTTTCTTCTGTCTCAAATATAAGTTTTATATTATTTTCATTTTCTATATCTATTCTATTTATTAAATTTTGAATATCATTATCTGTAGCTATTTGCATAACTTTTAATATTATAGATAGTTTATTTAAATCTTCTATGCATAATCTTTCGCCTTCTAATGAATCCTCATTTAATATTGTTTCTGTACCTTGTAATATTGGTAATTCTAGTTTAGTCTCACTAATTTTAAGTATATAACCTTTTTTATCTATATAAATATATCCATTTGCATATTCAATTAAATATGCTGGCTTTCTTTCTATAATTGAAATAACTATTGCTGATGGTAGCTTTCTAGTAATCTTTATTTCATCTATGTATGGATTTTCTTTAATTTGTTTGTTTAGTTTTGCACTGTTTATTTTAAATAGATTGTCCCCTAATTGTATTTTTGATAAACTAATAATTTGTTCTGTTGATATTGTTTCATTTCCTTCAATAATTATATCTTTAATATTAAATAGTGGCGAAAACATGGCACATAATATAACACCTATAAGTAATATTCCTAGCATTATGTATTTAGCAATATATAAATTTCTTTTTTTAATTTTTTCTTTTCTTTCATATTCTTCTGGCGTCAATATTTCTTTTTTTATCTTTTTATAATTCTGCTCTTTTTTATTTTTTTGTTGACTTTTATTTTCTTTTTTTAATTTTTCTTGTTTCTTTTTTGGTTTTACTTCTAAATTAGATTTTTTACTTTTCTTATTAATCTTTTCTCTTTTCATTTCGTTGTTTTTACTGTCTTGTTTTTTAGCATCTATAGTCTTACTATTTTTTTGTTTCGTTACTTTTGATGTTCTTGATGTTTTTTTTGGCTGTTCTAATTTAGTTACACCTATTACAATTTCATTATCAAAAGAAAATTTATTATCAGATTCTTTTTCTTTAACCTGCTTAGATTTTTTCTTATTCCTTTTCTTTTCTATCTTTTTAGTTTCCTCAAAATGATATAAATTAAAATCTCTTTCCTTTGTTTTTTTCGCCACTTTTATCACCTCTTTTTAGGTATTTTTAATTATTATCTTTGCTCCTAAAGCTTGTAATTTTTCTTCAAGTTTTTCATATCCTCTTTGTATATATTGTATTTGTTCAACTTTAGTTGTACCTTTAGACATTAAACCTGCTAGTACAAGTGCTGCTCCACCTCTCAAATCTGTTGCTTCAACTTTTGTTCCATTCAAACGTCTTACTCCCTTAATTATTGCTGTTTTTCCCTCTAATTGTATTTTGCTTCCCATCTTTTTCAACTCTGATATATATTTATAACGATTTTCAAAAATATTTTCTACTACAATTGAAGTTCCTTTAGCTAAAGTTAACATGCTTCCAAATATTGATTGCATATCCGTTGGAAACCCTGGATATGGCATTGTTTTTATATCTACACATTTCAATTTTTTAGGTGCTTCTAATTTTATATTTTTTCCTTCAATACTAATATTACATCCGCATTCTTCTAATTTATGAATTATTGGAGTAATATGCTCTAATTCAGCATTTAATATTTTTACTTTTCCTCCTGTTGCTGCTACCATACATAAAAACGTTCCCGCTTCTATCCTATCTGGCATTACTTTATAACTAACTTCTTTTAAATTTTTTACTCCAGTTATTTTTATAACATTCGTGCCTGCTCCTTGAATTTTCGATCCCATTTTATTTAAAAATTTAGCTAAATCTACTATTTCAGGTTCCATTGCTGCGTTTGTAATTGTTGTAGTTCCTTCCGATAAAACTGTTGCTAAAATTATATTTTCAGTAGCACCTACACTTGGAAAATCTAAGTCTATTTCTGTCCCTATTATTTTATCACATTTGCAATATATAAATCCAGCTTTTTCCTCAATATTTATTCCTAATTTTTTAAATGCATTTAAATGTAAGTCGATTGGTCTTGCTCCAATCTCACATCCTCCTGGATACGAAAATACTGCTTCTTTAAATCTTCCAATAATTGCACCTGCCATAACAACTGTAGAGCGCATCCTTCTCATCATATCTTCAGGTATTTCTTTTTTATTCATTCTACTTGTATCAATTTCTATTTTGTTGTTATTTTTCTTTATTCTACATCCTAACATTTTTAATATTTTCAAAGTTATTTGTATATCATCAATATTGGGAATATTATATAATTTCGATATTTTTCCACTTAATATTGTTCCTGCTATAATTGGTAATGAAGCATTTTTTGAACCTGATATTGATACTGTTCCTTCTAGCTTTTTACCACCATCTATTATATAACTAAGCATTTCTTTCACCCTTTCTATTTATTATGCTATATATTATGTTTAATCTTTATAAAGAGTGAAATTTTACTTTTATAGAACTTTTATAATTAAATTATTATTTTTGCAACATTTTCTTTATTTCGTTAATTTTTGTTAACGTTGTTATGTATCCAACATTATAACAATAGTCAATCTTTTTTGTATTAAATAAGTTAGCTTCTGATAAATCTAAATCCATAACAATATCACTAACTTTAACAGCTTCTTTTGCTCTTTCTTCAAATAATATATCTATTGATTTAAATGCTACTTCATATACATTTTTAGGGTCATAATTTAATCCTGCAGAAAATTTAACTGTTAATACTTTATCAACACCTAATTTTTTTACTTCTCCTGCTGGTATATTATCAATAATTCCACCATCAACAAATTTATGTCCTAAATATTCACAAGGTGTAAATACTCCGGGATAACTACTACTAGCACGTACAGCTTTCTCTATTAAAGCTTCTGAGATATAATAATCTTCTATATTATCTTTTTTGTTAGTAAATACATATTTTTTATTTTCTACAATATCAACTGTTGGTATTGATATTGGCATTTTTATTTCTTGTATTTTTTTAATATTTTTCTCTTTTGCACATTCTCTTATTGCTATTTCAATATTTTGGCCATCAATTAGTCCATATCCTAGTATTCCTTTAGATGTTTTTATATTTCCCGCAAAATGTTTTGCATCAGTTTTAATTATTCCTTTTGCAAAATATTTAAAAATCTCAAGCATCTTTTCTGTCGAATACCCCATTGCATATAAACTTGCAACTACACTACCAATACTAGTGCCTGCTATAGCATCTATTTTTATGCCATTTTCTTCTAATGCTTTTATTACTCCGATATGCGCTGCTCCTTTTACTCCTCCTCCTGCTAATGCTAATCCTAATTTCATATTACCACCTTATTCCTTTATACTTTTTAAAATATCATTTCTTGCATAAATTGTATTTATATGAATTATCTTTTTTTCTTTTATAGATTTAGGAATAGTCCAATTATCAATAATAAATAATATAGCTTCGTTTAATCCTTTATCTTTTGTAATTTTTCTTAGTTCTTCTGCATATTCACCTATTCTAGTTTTTTCTTCAGATTTATCTGCTATATATATAATCTTATCTAATAATGTCATTTCTTCTCTTCCTGTTGTATGATAATAAATTGCATCGTGCATTTCTTTAGTAAATCCGTATTCTTTAGTAGCTATATCAGCTGCTACTATTCCATGTAATATATCAGGAACTAATTTGTCCATTTTTGATAATTTTATATTATTTCTCTTACAATATTCTATCAGTTGTTCTTTTGACATCTCTTTTGCCATATCATGAACCAAAGCAGTATATT
This sequence comes from Clostridiaceae bacterium, assembly GCA_012513065.1. GTDB lineage: Bacteria > Bacillota > Clostridia > TANB77 > CAG-508 > UMGS1663. The sequence continues at coordinate 12,504 of JAAZCX010000022.1, forward strand.
GTACTTTTTCTATATCTTCTCCATATTTTTTGGCAAGTTCTATTGCTTTTTCCATTGTTCCAATTGAATGCTTAAATCTTTTTGGTGTTAATTCTTTTTTTATGTCTTCCCTTATTTCTTCAATAGATTTCATTTTTTCTCCTTATTATTAAAATATGTATTAGCTTAATATTTAATTACAAGCTTATTAAATTTTGAATTAATATAGTTTTCAAGCTTTTTCATAAATTCTTCGGAATTAATCTCTTTTTTTGCTACCATGTCCAATCCTTTTTCCCAACTTGCTGTTAATTTTGGATTTAACATATCTGGCATTGAATTTGCAACAACATCATATATTACTTCACCTTTTTTAGTTGGAGTTATTATTTGTGTTTTTGTATTTATTTCTATATATGATATTTTTTCTAACTTCTTTATTATTTCTGCTCTTGTTGCACTTGTTCCAATACCTGCTCCTTTAATCTGTTCTCTTAATTCTTCGTCTTCTATAAGTTTCCCTGCATTTTCCATAGCCAGTATCATTGATCCAGAATTATATCTTGTTGGAGGAGCTGTTTCAGAATCTTTTGTTTCGTAATTTTTAATAATTAATTGTTGTCCTTTTTTTAAATTGTTCAATATTTTTAGATTATCTTCTTCTTCAAGATCGTTTTCTTCTTTTTTATCCACATTTTCTTCTTTTTCTGTGGATTTTTTTTCTTTGTTTTTTGATTTTAAGACTTCCATATATCCAACTTGTGTACATACTTTTCCTGATGTACTAAATCTTTCATTTTCCACTTTAAGAGTTATTAAAATTTTGTTATATTCTGCAGGTGGAAAGAAAATAGCTAGAAATCTTTTTACAATTAATTTATATACTTCTTTATTTAATATTTGTAATTTATCATAATTATCAAATCCTTGACCTGTTGGTATTATTGCATAGTGATCTGTTATTTTACTATCATTTACATATTTTGTTTTTATTAAATCTGTTGAATATTTTTCTTCTGACATTTTTCTTATATAACTTTGAATTTCTTCATCTTTATAACCCTTTGCAATTCCATTTAAATTGTTTTTTATTACTTTAGCCACTGCAGTAGATAAAACTCTTGCATCAGTTCTTGGATATGTTACTAATTTTTGTTCATATAAATTTTGTATTATTTCTAATGTTTCATCAGGCTTTATTTTAAAACGTTTTGTACATTCATTTTGAATTTCAGCCAAATTAAATAATAGAGGTGCATTTTCTTTTTGTTTGCTTTTTTTCACTTCTTCTATTATAGCTTTTTTATCTTTTAAAGATGTTATAAATTCTCTTGCATCTTCAATTTTTTTAAATCCTGATTCATTATATAATTTAGGTGATTGAAACATTTTTGATTCTTCTGATACTTTCCATTCAGTTTTAAATGAATTTTCATTATCTCCGAATTCTCCTATTATTTTATAAAATGGTATTTTAGTAAAATTACGTATTTCTCTTTCTTTTGACACTATCATTCCTAATACACATGTCATAACACGACCAACAGAAATAGAAGCTTTGTCTTCTTGTATTTCCTTTGCTACTTTTTTCCCATATATAATAGAAAGAAGTCTTGAAAAATTTATTCCTATCAAATAATCTTCTTTTGCTCTTAAATATGCTGAATCTGATAAACTATTATATTCTTCTATATTTTTGGCCTCAGCAATTCCTCTTTTTATTTCTTCTTCTGTTTGTGAATCAATCCAAACACGTTTCTTTTCTTTTCCATCAACACCAATCATTTGATCTACTAATCTATATATATATTCTCCCTCACGCCCAGAGTCAGTTGCTACATATATACAATCAACATCTTCTCTTTTTAGTAGAATTTGTATAGTATTAAATTGTTTTTGTACATTTGGTATTACTTCATATTTATATTCTTCAGGCATAAAAGGAAGTGTGTCTAGTCTCCACACCTTTAGTTTTTCGTCATATTTTTCTGGATATGACATTGTAACTAAATGACCAACACACCATGTTATTATCCAACTATTTGATTCTAAATATCCATCTTTTCTTGTTGTATTTATTCCTAAAACTTTAGCAAATTCCATTGCCACTGATGGTTTTTCTGTAATTAATATATGTTTTGACATTTTTTACATCCTTTGCTAAATAAATAATGTTTTTATTTTTTAAATTTTGATTATATCCATTTCTGATGTAAAGTTTGAATTTCCATATGGATATATAATATATATTTGTCCATCTAATCCTAAGAAGAAATAATTTACATTATCTGTTACATACATAGCATTATTAATATCTCTTTTATATACTAATTGCCCTTTTTGTTGAAGTGCATTTGCTACTGCTTCTGATTGTTTACTTGCTTCTTGTACTTGAGTTTCGATTTTTGTATTCACTTCTTTTTGTGAAATTCCCTTTGCTTGTAATATTTCATTTAATGTTACTTTATTTCCTGTTTGTATATCATAATTGTATGTTTGTACAATTACTCTTTGTGCATTATTACCTTCTTTTAGTGTTGACTTAATTACTAATGATAAAATATTTTCATTTAAATATGATATATATTCTACATTATATATTGTATATTCTTTACTATTTAATAATACATCACTAGCTTTATTAGCAAAAATAGATTGAGTTGTAACATTAAATTCTGATGCAACATCTCCTTGTACATTAAACACTGGTAAATTAATGTTAACATTATATTTTTCTTCTTTTTCTTCTTGAATATTATATGCTGCATAGATGATATCTTTTTCTTCTAATCCTTCAATTTTTTTTATTGAAGATATATCATATCCTTGATCATCAAAATAATTAGTAAATAAATTATTGAATTCTTCTTTTACTTGTTCTGGATCAATATTTTTATTTTCATCTTGTACAATATTTGTTATTTGATTATTATCTGAATTTTGTTTCTTATCATTTTTAAATATTTGGTAATAAATACCCATTATAATAGCTATTACACAAATTATAGTTATCCCTATATATAATAAATTTCTCTTATTCATAGTTTTACCTTCCAATTACAATTTTTTTTATTATATCATTTGTTTTGTATCAATGCAACACGATTTTGTAAAACAATTAAATATAAAAAAATAGCAAGGCTATTGCAATTACTTGCACTGCCTTACTATTTTATTTATCGTAAATTATAAATTTAATTATTCTTTAATATCAGCTACGACACCAGAACCAACTGTTCTACCACCTTCACGGATAGCGAATCTTAATCCTTTTTCAATAGCGATTGGAGTAATTAATTCTATTTCCATATCTACGTTATCTCCTGGCATAACCATTTCTGTTCCAGCAGGTAATTCAATAACACCTGTAACGTCTGTTGTTCTGAAATAGAATTGTGGTCTGTATCCGTTGAAGAATGGAGTATGACGTCCACCTTCTTCTTTAGTTAATACGTAAACTTGAGAAGTAAATTTTGTATGTGGATGTATTGTTCCTGGTTTTGCTAAAACTTGACCTCTTTCGATGTCTTTTCTATCAATTCCTCTTAATAATACACCAATATTATCTCCAGCTTCTGCTTGATCTAATAATTTTCTGAACATTTCAACACCTGTTACTACACTCTTAGTAACTGGTTTAATTCCAACGATTTCGATTTCGTCTTGAACTTTTACGATTCCTCTTTCTACTCTACCTGTAGCAACTGTTCCACGTCCTGTAATTGTGAATACGTCTTCTACTGGCATTAAGAATGGTTGGTCGATTGGTCTTTCTGGTGTTGGTATATAACTATCAACTGCGTCCATTAATTCTTTCATGCATGCATATTCTGGTGCATTTGGATCTGTTGATGTAGATTCTAGAACTTTTAGAGAAGATCCTTTTACGATTGGAATATCATCTCCTGGGAAATCATAGCTTGATAATAAGTCTCTAACTTCCATTTCTACTAATTCTAATAATTCTGGATCATCAACCATATCGCATTTATTTAAGTAAACAACGATATATTTAACACCAACTTGTCTTGCAAGTAATATATGCTCTCTTGTTTGAGGCATTGGTCCATCAGCTGCTGAAACAACTAATATTGCTCCATCCATTTGTGCAGCACCTGTAATCATGTTTTTAACATAATCAGCATGACCTGGACAGTCAACGTGTGCATAATGTCTTGCATCTGTTTCATACTCTACGTGAGCTGTATTGATTGTAATTCCTCTTTCTTTTTCTTCTGGTGCACTATCAATTACATCATAAGCTTCAAATTTAGCTTTTCCTAACATTCCTAAATATTTAGTAATAGCTGCTGTTGTTGTTGTTTTACCGTGGTCAACATGTCCGATTGTACCAATGTTAACGTGTGGTTTAGTTCTTTCAAATTTTTCCTTTGCCATTTGAAATTTCCTCCTTAAATTTTTATTTTATTTTATTTTTTTAAATTAATAACTAATTTTAGTACTTGCATTTTACAATATATTTATATAAAATGCAAGCATTTTAATATTTTTTGTTAGTCTTGCTTTTTAGCACGACTTGCTACTATTTGTTCATGAACTGACTTTGGAACTTCTTCATAATGAGATGGTTCCATAGCATATGTTCCTCTACCTTGTGTTCTAGAACGTAAATCTGTTGCATATCCAAACATTTCTGATAATGGTATGAATGTTCTTATTATTTGAGATCCGTTTCTTGCTTCCATTCCTTCCATTCTTCCACGTCTTGAATTTATATCTCCAATAACGTCTCCCATGTATTCTTCTGGAACTGTAACTTCAACTCTCATAATTGGTTCTAATATAACTGATTTTGCTTGTCTACAACCTTCTTTGAATGCCATAGATCCTGCTATTTTGAAGGCCATTTCTGAAGAGTCAACTTCATGGTATGATCCATCAACTAAAGTAGCTTTGAAATCGATAACTGGGTAACCAGCTAAGATTCCGCTTTCAGCAGCTTGTCTGATTCCTTCTTCAGTTGGTTTGATATATTCTTTTGGAACAGATCCTCCAACTATTTTACTTTCAAATTGTACTCCTGAACCTGGTTCTAATGGTTGTAATTCAATCCATACATCACCATATTGTCCACGACCACCTGATTGACGAGCAAATTTACCTTGAACTTTAACTAGATTTTTTATTGTTTCTTTGTAAGAAACTTGTGGTTTACCAACTGTACATTCAACTTTAAATTCTCTCTTTAATCTATCAACTATAATGTCTAAGTGAAGTTCACCCATACCTGCTATAATTGTTTGTCCTGAATCTTGGTCTGTGTGAGTTTTAAATGTTGGATCTTCTTCAGCTAGTTTTGATAAAGCGATTCCCATTTTTTCGCTATTAGCTTTATCTTTTGGTTCTATTGCTATATCAATAACTGGCTCTGGGAATTCCATAGATTCTAGAATAACTGGATGTGCAGGATCACAAAGTGTATCACCTGTTCCTACTTCTTTTAGTCCAACTGCAGCTGCTATATCTCCAGCATATACTTTTTCGATATCTTCTCTATGGTTAGCATGCATTAAAAGTATTCTTCCCATTCTATCTTTTTTATCTTTGTTTGCATTTAATATTGTAGATCCAGATTCTAATGTTCCTGAGTATACTCTGAAGAAACAAAGTTTTCCAACAAATGGATCTGTTGCTATTTTGAATGCTAAAGCAGCAAATGGCTCTTGATCTGATGTTTTTCTTTCAACTTCGTTACCTTGTTCGTCTACACCTTTAATATCTTCGATATCTAAAGGTGATGGCATATAGTATACTATAGCATTTAATAATTCTTGTACACCTTTGTTTTTGTATGATGATCCACAAGTTACAGGGATTATTGTATTTGCTATTGTTCCTTTTCTTAAACCTACTTTGATTTCATCCTCAGTTAGTTGTTCACCATCTAAGTATTTCATCATTAATTCATCATCTTGCTCAGCTACTGCTTCTATTAATTCTGCTCTATATTTTTCAGCTGATTCTTTTAAATCTTCTGGGATATCTCCAACTTCAATATCTTTTCCTAAGTCATCTTTATGAATAAATGCTTTCATTGTGATTAAATCTACTATTCCTTGGAAGTTTTCTTCTGCTCCAATTGGTAATTCGATTGGAATAGCATTTGCGTTTAATCTTGTTTTCATTTGTTCAACACATCCGTAGAAATCAGCACCTGTAGTATCCATTTTATTAACGTATGCCATTCTTGGTACTTTATATTTATCAGCTTGTCTCCAAACTGTTTCTGATTGTGGTTGAACTCCACCTTTTGCTGCAAGTACAAGTACTGCACCATCTAGAACTCTTAAAGATCTTTCAACTTCTACTGTGAAGTCAACGTGACCAGGAGTATCTATAATATTAATTCTGTGCTCTAACCATTTACATGTTGTTGCAGCAGAAGTAATTGTGATTCCTCTTTCTTGCTCTTGAGCCATCCAGTCCATAGTAGCTTCGCCTTCATGAACTTCTCCTATTTTGTGAGTTTTACCTGTGTAAAATAAAATTCTCTCAGTAGTTGTAGTTTTTCCAGCATCTATATGAGCCATGATTCCTATATTTCTTGTTTTCTCTAAAGGAAACTCTCTTCCTGCCATTTAGCCTTTCCTCCTTCTTTTAATTTCTTAATTTTACCATTTATAATGTGCAAATGCTTTATTAGCTTCTGCCATTCTATGCATATCTTCTTTTTTCTTAAATGCTCCACCGTTTCCAGCTATTGCATCTAAGATTTCAGCTGATAATTTTTCAGCCATAGTTTTTTCATGTCTATTTCTAGCATAACTTACTAACCATCTTAATCCTAATGTTTGTCTTCTTTCTGGTCTAATTTCTAATGGTACTTGGTAAGTAGCACCTCCAACTCTTCTTGCCTTTACTTCAAGTACTGGCATTACATTATTAAGTGCTTCTTCAAATACTTCTAGCGGATCTTTTTCTTGTTTTTCTTTTATGATATCAAATGCATCATAAACGATTTTTTGAGCTACAGTCTTTTTACCATCTAACATTACGTTATTGATTAATTTTGTAACTATTTTACTATTATACATTGGATCTGCTATTACATCTCTCTTTGCTATAATTCCTCTTCTTGGCACTATTCTTCACTCCTTTTCTAAACATCTTTTGATGTTTTATTTTTTTGATATTTATAAAAATACCTAAAGTTACTCTGGAAATTATTATTTTCCCGCATAGTGCGTATAATCTATTATAAATTTAAGTACCAAAGCTAAATTGATTTAACTTTTTTCTCCAAATTAGTAATTTCTTATATGCACTAAATCTTTTCCTAAACTTTATTTTTTAGGTCTTTTAGCTCCATACTTAGATCTAGCTTGCATTCTGTCTTTTACACCAGCTGTATCTAATGTTCCTCTTATAATGTGGTAACGAACACCAGGTAAATCTTTTATTCTTCCACCTCTGATTAGAACAACACTATGTTCTTGTAGGTTATGTCCAATTCCAGGAATATAAGATGTTACTTCATACCCGTTTGAAAGTCTAACTCTGGCTACTTTTCTTAAAGCAGAGTTTGGTTTCTTAGGTGTTACTGTTTTTACTACTGTACATACACCTCTTTTTTGTGGAGCTCTTTTATTTGTTACTCTTTTATTCATAGAATTGTAACCATGTTGTAGAGCTGGTGATGTAGATTTTGTAGTTGCAGTATTTCTTCCTTTTCTTACTAATTGATTAATTGTTGGCACTTAAATTTCACCTCCTTAAATTTATAAATAATTTATTTTGTTATATTCAAAATAAAATTGCTACGGAAATGCCATTTCCGACATTTACACCAAGCGTTACCATTTTATCACTTTTGATATTATATGTCAACATTATTTGCTTTGTTTTTCTAGTTTTTTTGCAAAATTAAAGAGGTACCACTTGGTACCTCCTTCTTTCATTTCTTCGATCGTCTCCCTATCAGGAAGCCAACCAGTGCAATATATATATAGGCTACAATTACCCAGAAATTAGGAATAATCACTTTAAAGATCTGTGTGATTCCTTTCCATATTGCCGGACCACCGCCTATTAATATTGCAATTGCAATTGGTGCAACAACTGCAATTATTAGGAATGTATTCTCCCGTCCTCTTGTTTCTTCTTTTTTGTTACTTGTCTCAGATGCCATATGCTTTTTCCTCCTTGTTATTTATGGTTTTTTACCATTGCATACTTATTATATCACATTTTTTTCCATTTTGCAATGTTTTACATAACATTTATTCTTTTTTTTCTTTGTTTTCAAGCCTTTAAATAAAAAAAGATAGAAATATTATATAATATTTCTATCTTTTTTATTATCTTTCTTTTTCTTCTTTATTAACATTTTTTACTTTATGTTTTTCAATATATTCTTGTTCTTTATCTGCTTTATCATTTTCTACATATCTTCTTAATTCTTCTATAAAAGCATCTCTTTCTACGTTGTTTTCTTTATTTGCTTCTGCTTTAGATTTTCTAGTAGTTTTTACTTTTTTAGGAGCTTGTTTATTTTCTTGATCTTCTTCTTTAAATGTTTTTTCATCTCCACTAATAAATGAATATACTTTATTTCCAACATTTTTAAACCAATCAAATACTTTTGAAATGTTAGGATGTCTTTCTTTAAATGATTCTGGATCTGTTAATGCTATTTCTTCATCTTCTTGTTCAGTTTCTCTTTCAGTTTCATTATTTATTTTTTTACTCTCTGCTGTTTTAGCTTTATTATTTAGTTTTCTAGTATAATTTCTTTGAACTGCTCTTACTTGTATTTCATCCCATGATCTATCCGTAAATAAACTTTTCCAAGCTAAATCACATTTTGATACTGAGCTTACTAATACTTCTATTTTTTTATCTATTTTTTCTATTTTGTCTTCTATTTCTTTTTTACCGTTTTCAACTTGTTCTTTTTTAACTAATAATTCATTATACTCTTTGTTATTCATATTTTCTGTCATTTTTGGATTATTTAAAGTTTTATTAATAAATTCTAATACTCCTTTATTAGCTTCTATATAAGTTTTTAAATCATTTTCTAATTTAGCTTTTTCAACTTTCAAAGGATTTATTTTATTATTTAATCTTTCTTTATATTCTCTTATTTTTTCTATCTTTGTTTTATTTTTATTATAGCCAGACATTGTGTCTTTTTCTTTTTCCATCTTGGCAATAACTTTTTCTAAATTATCCATTTCTTCTTCATTTTTTGTTTTTCTTAATTGTTCTTTCTTTTCTTCAATTTGCTCTGATATATTTTCAACTTTCGCTTCTAATTCTTCTTTACTTGTATATGCAAATTTTCCAGTATATTCTGAAAATTTTTGTTCTAGTATATCTTTTCTTTTTTTCATCTGAATATCTCCTCTCAAATAATTTACCTATTAATTATTTTACCATAAAATTACATATTTTGCAACAACATTATGTAAAATAGTATAAAATGTAATTAAAATTTAATGTTTTTGACATATTCTAGTAATATTTTTAATGATTTATCTGCCAATTTTCCATATTTTACTTTTTTGTCTTTAATTTTTTCTTCTAATTGAGGTAAAATTCCAAAATTTGCGTTCATTGGTTGAAATTGATTGTTTTCCTTAAAAATATAATCTGCCAAAGATCCTATCATCGTTTCTTTAGGGAATATTACTTCTTTTTTACTTATATCTTTAAATTTAATTATAGCATTTAATCCTGCTATCATTCCAGAACTTATTGATTCTACGTATCCTTCAACTCCTGTAATTTGACCGGCAAAATATAAGTTTGGTATATTTTTCATTTGATAAGTTGCTTTTAGTAATTTAGGAGAATTAATAAATGTGTTTCTATGCATAACTCCATATTTTACAAAATCCGCATTATTTAATCCTGGTATAAGTGAAAATACTCTTTTTTGTTCTCCATATTTTAAATTCGTTTGAAAACCTACCATATTAAATATTGTTCCTTCTTCATTATCTTGTCTTAATTGAACTACTGCACAAGGTCTTCTTCCTGTTCTTAAATCTGTAAATCCAACTGGCTTTAAAGGTCCAAATCTCAATGTGTCTAATCCTCTTTTAGCCATTACTTCTATTGGCATACATCCTTCAAATATTTCTTTTTTTTCAAATTCATGTAATTCTACTATTTCTGCTTCTATTAATTCTTGGCAAAATTTTTCATATTCCTCTTTATTCATTGGAAGATTAATGTAACTAGCTTCTTGATTTTTTATTCTTTCTTTCCACTTGTCTACATCTTCTTCTTTGCCTCTTTCTTGATCATATCTATTTCCATAAAAAGCTACATCAAAATTAATACTTTCTTTTTCAATGATAGGTGCAGCAGCATCATAAAAGGCAAGTTCACCTTCTCCTGTTATTCTTTTTATTTCTTCTGCTAATTTATCTGATGTAAGAGGTCCTGTTGCTATAATAACAATTCCTTCTTTTATTAATTTTTCTATATCAGTAAATTCTTCTCTTATTATTTCAACATTATCTATTTTTTCTAATTCTTCAGTTACTTTTTTAGCAAATCTTTCTCTATCTACGGCTAATGCTTGTCCTGCTGGTACACTTGTTTCATCTGCAACTTTTATAAGAAGGCTATTTAATATTCTTAATTCTTCTTTAAGTAATCCACATGCATTTGTATGTAAGTTTGATTTAAAAGAATTGCTACATACTATTTCTGCCAAATCACTATTAGAATGAGCTGATGTATATTTATACGGTTTCATTTCATATAGTTTTACTTTTATTCCTGCTTTTGCTATTTGGTAAGCTGCTTCACTTCCTGCTAATCCTCCTCCGATTATAGTTATATAATTATTCATATTATTATTCTCCTTGTACTTTATATGTTTTATATTATCACAGTGTTTTTCCTTTTTCAATATAAAAAACAGAACATAATTTTTAAATCATGCTCTGCTTTTTATATATTTAAATGCTTAAATCATATTGTTTTATCTAAACAATTCCATTATTTCATCTTTTGAAAGTTTATTTAAGAATGTTTCGTTTGTAGATAACATATTATCTATTAATTTTGATTTTCGTTCTTGTAGTTCATATATCTTTTCTTCTATTGAATTTTTAGTTATCAACTTATATACTTGCACATTCTTTTTTTGTCCTATTCTATAAGTTCTATCAGTAGCTTGATTCTCTGCTGATAAATTCCACCATGGATCATAATGAATTACCATATCAGCACCTATTAAATTAAGTCCTGTACCTCCAGCTTTTAATGAAATTAAAAATACTTTTAGATTTTCATTTTCATTAAATTCATCTACTAATTTTATTCTATCTCCTACTTTTGTCTGTCCTGTTAATTTACAAAATTCTATTTTTTCTTTTTTTAATTCTTTTTCTATTATAGGAAACATTCCTGTGTAAGTAGAAAATAATAATATTTTGTGTCCTGAATATACTGCATCTTTTATAACTTCTATACATTGATTTAATTTACTGCTTTCACCTTTATAATCATTTAAAAATAGATTTGGATGACAGCATATTTGTCTTAACCTCATTAATAATGATAATATTTTAATTTTACTTTTTTCAAATCCATTATTATTTATTTCAGAAAAAGCTTCATTTTTGGCACTTTGTAAATATGATAAATAAATTTTTTGTTGTTCTTCTTCCATTTGACTATTTAATACTGTTATTGTTTTATCTGGAAGTTCTGTTAATACTTCTGTTTTTATTCTTCTTAATATAAAAGGTTCTATTAACATTTTTAATTTTCTCATTGCTAATCTATCATCTTCTCTTACTATTGGCATTTCATAAAGTTCTTTGAATTTATGATATCCAAATAAATATCCAGGCATTATAAAATCAAAAATTGACCATAATTCTGATAGAGAGTTTTCTATTGGTGTACCAGTTAATGCATATCTTGTTTCAGCTTTTATTTCTTTAATTACTTTTGCGTTTTGTGTATTATTATTTTTTATATACTGTGCTTCATCTACAATTATATATTTAAATTCATAATCTAATTGTCTATATATTTCTATATCACGCTTTAATAATTCATAAGAAGTTATTGCAATATTATACTTAGGAATACTTTCTATTTGTTTTTTTCTTTCTTCTGCATTTCCTCTAATTACTACCGAATTTAAATCTGGTGTAAATTTTTTTATTTCATTTTGCCAATTTAATGATAACGAACTTGGGCAAACAACAATACTTGTTTTAGGTCTTTTTTCTCTTTGAATATAATCTAATATTACTGCTAATAATTGAATCGTTTTTCCAAGACCCATATCATCTGCTAAAATTCCACCAAATTTATAATTATCCAATACTTTTAGCCATTCATATCCTGTTTTCTGATAATTTCTTAAATTTGCATTTAAATTTTTAGGTAAAACACTATACATATTAAAATCTTTATTTTCAACTTTATTTATTAATTCTTTATACAATCCATCTTTAATAATATTAGTTGCTTTTACATTTTCAAGTATTTTATCTAAATATAAACTACGATAAATAGGAAGTTTAATCTCTCCTGTTTCTAATTCTTTATAATTAACATCCATTCCTGATGTTATATTATCTATTAAACTAATAGTTTCATTTCCTTCTAGATTTAAAAAGCTTCCATCTTTTAATCTATGGTATTTCTTTTTCAAATGGTATTTTTGCATAATTTCTTTTATCTCTGATGAATCAAAATCTAAATTTGAAAAGTCTATATTTAACAGATTATTTTCAATTCTTACACCTAATGTTCCTATTTTAGGTTGTCTAATTTCTTTCTGTTTAAAATTGTTTGTAGCTAAAACTTCAAACTTTTTCATATAATTTTCTATATCAATTGATAAAAATTGATATATGTGTTCTTCTTTTACTAATATTAATCTGGCCTTTTCTACTTCAAGCATAAATCCAGATTTCCTAAATATCTCTAATACTTCATCTTCTTTTGCTATATCTCTTGGTATATTTAAATCTTGTTCTAATAATGGATTGAATTCTTGTTCTCCATATATAAACTTAATATCTGCTGTAATGTAATTATTTTCATTGTAATCTAAATATACTTTTACATATAATTCTTTTGGAATGTATTTTTCTATTTCTTCCTCTTTTAAATTCTTTACTTCAATTTGTTCTCTTAATTTAGGAAAAACTATTGAAAATAATTGTGATAATTCATTTTTAGGAAAAGTTATTTCATTTGTAAAATTATCTCTATATACTTGTAATAGTTTTAATGTTGTATTTTTAAAATTATTATCACATTGATACAAAGTTGAATTCATATATAAATATATGTATTTTTTTCCTTCTAAAACATCATATCCATATATATCAATATTTGGTGATAAATTACATTCGTTTTTTCCTTCTTCTTCTATAATAAATTTAATATTTGGTATTTGTTTTAATAATAATACTTTTTCCTCTTTTGACTCTTTTTGAAAATTAATTATTTTTCCTTCTAATGCATTAAATAATTCATCTAATCCGCTATTTGAAATAGTAATATAACTATCTTCAATAGTAGTTCCATAATGAGTATATTGATTTGTTGATTCATTTGCATATTTTATTATTTCAGCATACTTTAAAATATAATGTAAAAGAGGAATATCTTCTTTTACAAATGCATCCTCACTATGTAAAAATTCTAGTTTTGTTCCATATCTATAATATTCTTTCTTTTGCATATGTTCATAAAATTCAGGAAAACTTTTTAATTTGTATAATTGTTTGTCTCCTATTTTTATTTCTAATTTTAATGTTTTTAAATATGAATTATAAATTAATTTTGGTTCAATTTTTATTGTATTTGATATGTTTTTTTGTTTATTTTCTATTTTTTCTTGTTCATGTACTGGATAAAATGTATGTATTAATTGTTTAAAATTTCGATATCTTTCATCTTGTTTTTGATATTTTTTATATAATGACATATCATTTTGTTTCTTTTCTTCATTACCAATAAATATACGTATATAATTTTCATTACGATTAAATTCTAAAATAGTTGCTAATATATGTTCACATGTTCCATAATTATTATTATACTCTTCACAATCACATGTGAGATTTTCTATCTCACCTTGTTCTATTTTTATATAAACATTATGAATATTTCCTTTATCATTTACCTTTGAGCGTATTTCAAATTTCTTTAGGTTTTCATAAATGACTTTGGTAATATTTATTTTCTTTTGTTCTATATGTTTTTCCGCTTTTTCTTTTAATTGATCTCCAGTCGAATTGCATAGTTCTTTTAATATATCTGAATCCACTATCATTTTATATCTCCTTTTTTATCAAAGTCATTTTATTGTTTTTATTTAATTTTTCTAGTGATACATTATATCTCATTTTTAATTAATTTACAAGCAAAAGAACAAAAGACTTTACTATATTTGTAAAGTCCTTTATTCTTATTCTTTATTTTTTTTCTTTTTGGTTGTCTTTTTCTTATTTGTAACTTTCTTTTTCTTAATTTCTTTTATTTCATTTTTTTGATCCGGCTCCCATTTTTCTCCTATTTTAGGTTTATCCCAAGAAATATAATTACAACTCGTTGGGTTATTTTCACAAATATAGTAACTTCTTTTTCTTTTAGTTTTTCTTACTTGAACCTTTGCTCCACATACTGGACATGGAACATCTATTGTTTCTACAATTGGTTTTGCATTTTTACATTCTGGATATCCAGGACATGCTAAAAATCTTCCATATTTTCCATATTTATATACCATCATTCTTCCACATTTTTCACATTCAACGTCAGATACTTCATCTTCTAATTTAACATGTTCTAATTCTTTTTCGACTTTATCTAGTGTTATTTTAAATGGTCCATAAAAATCTCTAATAATATTTTTCCAATTTTCTTTTCCATCAGCTATATTATCAAATTGTTCTTCTAATTTAGCTGTAAACTCAACATTTATAACATCTTTAAAGTTTTCTACTAATAAGTTGTTTACTATTTTTCCTAATTCTGTTGGAAGTAATTGTTTTTGTTCTTTTTCAATGTATCTTCTTTCAAGAATAGTAGTAATAGTTGGAGAATAAGTACTTGGTCTTCCAATTCCTTTTTCTTCTAATGCTTTTACCAAACTTGCCTCTGTATATCTTGCTGGCGGTTCAGTAAAGCTTTGCTTTGGTTCTATATTTTTCAATTTTACTTCTTGGCCAATTTTCAAATTAGGAAGTGATGTATCTTCATCGTTTTTATCATTTTTCTTGTTATCATCTGATTCTACATATAAAGTCATAAATCCTTTAAATTTTAAAGTTTGTCCATTTGCCTTAAAGTTATATTTGTCTACCTTTATATCAACAGATACTGTATCATAAATTGCATTCTTCATTTGACTTGCTATAAATCTATGATAAATCAATCTATATAATTTGTACTGATCTAGTGTAAGTGAATCTTTTACTTTTTCTGGTGTTAAATCAATATATGTTGGTCTTATTGCTTCATGTGCATCTTGAGCATCTTTTTTAGTTTTATAATAACGATTTTCATAGTAATTTTCACCATATTGATTTATTATTTGTCTTTTAGCTGCATTTCTTGCTTCTTCTGATATTCTAGTAGAGTCTGTTCTCATATATGTAATTAATCCAACAACACCTTTTTCTGCAACTTTTATTCCTTCATATAATCCTTGAGCTACCGACATTGTCTTTTTTAATGTGAATCCTAATTTTCTAGAAGCTTCTTGTTGCATTGTACTAGTAGTAAATGGTGGAGCTGGTGTTCTTTTCTTTTCACTTTTCTTTATATCTTCTATTATATATTTTTTATTTTCTATGTTTTTTAAAATATTATTTACTTCTTCTTGAGAATGAATCTCTACTTTTTTACCATCTTTTCCAAAGAAATGTGCTTCAAAATCTTTTTTGCTTTTTTGTTCTAATAAATGTGCATAGATATTCCAATATTCTTCTGGAATAAACTTTTCTATCTCATTTTCTCTATCTACTATTAGTTTAACAGCAACAGATTGCACTCTACCTGCTGATAATCCTCTTTTAACTTTTTTCCATAAAACAGGACTTATTTTATATCCAACTATTCTGTCTAACACTCTACGAGCCTGTTGTGCATCTGTTAGATTCATATCTATTTTTCTTGGATGTTTCATTGATTCTTGAACTGTTTCTTTAGTAATTTCATTAAATGTTACTCTACAAATACTATCTTGTGATATATTTAAAATATATGCTAAATGCCATGCAATTGCTTCACCTTCACGGTCAGGGTCAGTTGCAAGATAAACTTTTTTTGCATTTTGTGCATCTTTTTTTAAAGATTTTATTAAATCTCCTTTTCCCCTAATATTTATATATTCCGGTTCAAAATCTTTTTCAACATCTATTCCTAATTTTGATTTAGGTAAATCTCGTATATGTCCCATAGAAGCGACAACCTTTGTGCTACCTCCCAAGAACTTTTTTATTGTATTGGCTTTTGCAGGTGATTCTACAATAATTAATTTATCTGCCATATTTATCTCCTTTATTTTTGTATACGTAAGTATTCTAAAAGATTTTTACTTTTTTTGCAAGTAATTTATATGTTTTTTATTAAATAATAGTAAAAAACACTAAATTTTATCCTATTTAGTGTTTTTTTCAACAAGAGATTTTATTTCACTATAAATTTTTGTTTCAACATCTTTAACTTCAATTTTTTGTGCACTTATCCCCATTTCTTTCATTTTCTGTGGATCATTTATTATGTTTTTAATTTCATAATTTAATACATTATCTGTTAAATCTTTATTTAATATTATTTTTGCTGCTTTTATTTTTTCTAATACTTTTGCATTATACAATTGATGATCATTACTTACATTTGGAAGTGGAATTAGTATTGATGGTTTTCCTAAATTTGAAATTTCAGTTACACTCATTGCACCGCTTCTGGCTACTATAATATCTGATATATTCATTATTTCTTCCATATTATAAATGTAAGGCACTATTTTCATATTTTTAATATAATTAATATTTAAATTTTCATTTTCAAATTTTTCTTTAATTAAATCATATTGTTTTGGTCCTGTTGCCCACATGATTTGATAATTATCATTTAGGTTTTTCTTAGCGATTCCTATTATTGTTTCATTAATACTTTGGGCTCCTTGGCTTCCTCCAAATACTAATATGACTGGTATGTTTTTGTCTAGTCCTATACGATTTTTCATTTCATTTACTTGTTGTTGTGTATAATTTATTTTTTTCAATTTTGTAGGTGTTCCTGTATATACAATCTTATTAGCATTTTTTATTCTACAGATTGCATCTTCAAAAGATACTAATATACAATTAGTTTTTTTAGCTAGCATTTTTATTGCTTTTCCAGGAAATGCATTACTTTCATGAAGTATAGTTGGAATATGTAACTTATGTGCAGCTGTTATTGTTGCTCCACATATGTATCCACCTGTTCCAATTACTATATCTGGATTAAATTCTTTAATGATTTTCTTTGCTTCGCCATATCCTTTAAGTGTTTTTATTATATTTTTAAAATTGTTGATAGATATTTTTTTACTTAATCCATATGCATTAATTGTTTTTAATTCATATCCTGATCTTGGTACTAAATCATTCTCAAGTCCTCTATCAGTTCCTATAAATATAATTTTAGAATCTGGCTCTTCTTCTTTTATTTTATTTGCAATTGCAATTCCAGGATTAATATGTCCTCCTGTTCCTGCGGCTGCAATAATTACTCTCATTTTGTTTTCTCCTAACTTTGCCTTAATATTTATCGGCAATTTCTTGATATATTTAATAAAATTCCCATACTACATAATAATATTAAAAGTGCAGTTCCACCATAACTAAAGAATGGTAATGACATACCTGTTGCTGGCATAGATGAAGTAACAACTGCAATATTAATAATTGCTTGTATTCCTACTAATGATGTTATTCCAACTGCTAATAAACTTCCAAATGAATCTAGTGCTTTCATTGCTGTTAATATTCCTCTCCATATAAAAACTATAAATAAGGAAATTACAACTAAACATCCTATAAATCCTAATTCTTCTGCTATAATTGCAAATATGAAATCATTATGTGGTTCTGGTATATATAAATACTTTTGTTTACTTTCTCCGAAGTCCTACTCCAAATAATCCTCCTGATCCTATTGCATACAAGCTTTGTACAACTTGCCATCCATCTCCTTTTATATCCGCAAATGGATCTAAAAATGTAGTTAATCTCGCTAAACGGAACTTTCCTTTTTCAGTTAAAGTTGCCAATAATAACATTCCTGCTGCTGCTACTGAACCTCCTGTTACTGCAATGCTTAGAAAATGTTTTACTTTTACTCCTCCCATTATCATCATTATTGATACAATAGAAACTATAACTACTGATGCACTTAAATGATCTTGTAAAAAGAATAAAATTGCTATTGGTGGAATAAGATAACAAAATGATTTTATACATCCTTTCCAAAAGAATCCAATTTCCTCTTTATGTTCTGATAAATATCCTGCATAGAAAACAATTAGTCCTACTTTTGCAATTTCTGATGGTTGAAATCTTCCAAATCCTAAATCTATCCATCTAGTTGCTCCTTTTACACTAACTCCTATTCCTGGTATAACAACTGAAAAAAGGGCAATTATTGATGCTATATAAGCAAATTTATAAAACTTTTTATATATTCTATAATCAATTTTTGATATTATAAACATTAGTACAATTCCAACACCTGCAAATAGTACTTGCTTAATTACATATGTATAACTATTTCCTGTTGTAGAAAGCGCAGATGGTGCACTAGCAGAAAGTACCATAACTATTCCCAGTGCTAATAATAAAAGTATTGTAATTCCTAATGTAAAATCAAATGGTTTTTGCTTTTCTATTACTTTGTTTTTTATTTTCTTTTGCACTTTTTCCTCCTTTTTTTGTTTTTATATTGATAATATTCCTATTATGCATACAGCTAATGTAATAATACTAAATACTGATACAATTTTGTTTTCTTTCCAACCAGATAATTCAAAATGATGATGTAAAGGTGCCATTTTAAATATTCTTTTTCCTGTTTTCTTAAAATATGCAACTTGAATCATAACTGATAATGTTTCTATTATTGGTATTAAAGCAATTATAATTAATAATATTGGCATTTTTAAATATAATGCCATTGCAGCTACAGATCCCCCTAAACATAATGAACCCGTATCTCCCATCATAACTTTTGAAGGGTATAAGTTAAATAATAAAAATCCCAAACATGCACCTGATAGACAACTACCAAATAATGTTACTTCTTTTATATTAAAAATTATAGCAATTACAGTTAAACATGTTACTATTATTGTTGTTACACTACTAGATAATCCATCAATTCCATCTGTTAAATTAACTGCATTTGTTGTTGCAAGCATTACAAGAATAGCAAGTGGTATATATCCCCATATTGGAAGTGTAATACTTTGTTTTATAAATGGAATATATATATCTGTTCCTATTTTTAGCACTTGAGTTAAGAAAAGTGAATACGCTACTGCAACTAGTAATAATCCTATCATTTTTGCCTTTGGGCTTAATCCTTTAGTATTTTTTAATACTAACTTTTTAAAATCATCAATAAATCCTATAATTCCAAATCCAACTGAAACAGCTAATAATGGTAATATATTTTTTGCAACTTCTGTTTCTATAGTTATATTTGTATAATAATAATATAAAAACGCACATATAATTATTATACTTAATATAATAATTATTCCTCCCATTGTTGGAGTTCCTTGTTTTTTTAAATGACTTTCAGGTCCATCATCTCTTTCTTGTTGACCTACTTTAAGTTTCCTTAATATAGGTATAATAACAAGCGACATTACTACTGTTAATGCAAATGTTATAAATAATACTTTTACTTGAAATTCCATTTTATTCTCCTTGTTTCATTAATTTAGTTTTATATTCTTTTACTGTTTTGTATTTATAATACTATTTACGATAATTCTCTCATCAAAAGGATATTTAATTCCATTTATTTCTTGATAAGGTTCATGTCCTTTTCCTGCAAGTACAATAATATCTTTTTTGTCTGCCATTTTAATAGCTTCTTTAATAGCTTCTACTCTATCTACTATTACAGTATATTTTCCCTTTGTCTTCTTTATTCCTTCTTCTATTTGTTCTACTATCTTCTTAGGATCTTCAGTACGTGGATTATCTGATGTAATAATTGTAAAGTCTGCTATTCTTCCCGATATTTCTCCCATTATAGGACGTTTGCCTGAATCTCTATCTCCCCCACATCCGAATAATGAAATTACTCTTCCTTTTGTATATGATTTAACTGCATTTAATATATTTTCTAAACTTTCTGGTGAATGAGCATAATCTACCATAATAGTTAAATCTTTTTTATTGTTTATTAATTCTGATCTTCCTGGAACTCTTACTTCTTCTAGGGCTTCTTTAATTTGTTCTGCATTTGCTCCTAATCTCTCTCCTACGCATATTGCAGCAAGTGAATTATAAACACTAAATCTTCCTGGTATACAAGTTTTAATTCTTTCATTTTTAGTTGCAATCTTTACTTTGAAATCTACATATGAATTTGTAATTGTTATATCTTTTGCAAGTACATTGCAAAAATTATCTATTCCGTAAGTTGTAATCTCGCATTGAGGTACTAATTTAGGAAGTTTTGCTGTATTAAAGTCATCAGCATTTATAAATGCTTTTTTACACATTTTAAATAACTGTACTTTTGAATTAAAATAATCTTCCATATCAGGATGTTCTTTAGGACTAATATGATCTTCTGAAAAGTTTGTAAATACTCCTATATCAAAGTCACATCCAGCTACTCTATTTAATTTTAAACTTTGTGAAGATACTTCCATTACAACTGCATCGCATCCTTCTTGTGCCATTTTTGCAAAAATAGCTTGTAGTTTATTGCTTTCTGGAGTTGTTCTATCACTATCTTCTAATTTTTTATTTCCTATATATGTAGCTATTGTTCCTATTAACCCTACTTTTTTTCCTGTTTTTTCTAATATAGCTTTTGTCATAAATGAAGTTGTAGTTTTACCCTTTGTTCCTGTTATTCCTATTAATTTAAATTTTCTTGATGGGTTTTGATAAAAATTACATGAGCAAATAGCTAGTGCATATCTTGTATCTTTTACTACTATTATAGTTATTTCTTCAGGTATTTTTTTTAATAATTGTACATTTACTCCTTCTTGTACCATAATTGCTGTAGCGCCTTGATTAATTGCAGTTTCTATATATTCATGTCCATCTGTATCAAATCCTTTTATCGCTATAAATAATCCATTTTCTTTAATATTTCTAGAGTCTTTATCTAAATGATCTATTTCTACATCTAAATTGCCTCTTACTTTTAATCCTTCTAATCCTACTAATATTTCTTTTAATTTCATATGGAAACCTCCAATTTCTTATTTTGCAAATATATTATATCTCTAAAGTTTTTATTTGTAAATTATATTATCAAAAAAAATAATCATTACTAAAATGTAATGATTATTTTTTGATTTTTTATTTGTTTTTATGTTGTTTTTGTTGGTTCTATTATTTTTTTACCATTAAATAATATATTGTAAATATTAAAATTCACATCTGGATCTGTAAATCTTAGATTTAAGCTTTGAGTTAATTCTGCTCCATTTGCAACTGTTCCATTCCAACTATATGATGTAATTGTTACTCTGTAGAAAGTATTATGTTCTTCTACTGTTGTACTTGATGATCCCCATGCATCAATTGAATCTTTATTCAATGATAATGGCACATCTAAACTAATTGTCCAATTTGATATATTTCCATCTAAATTGTTTATTTTTAATTCTATTGCACATCCATATTCAGTATTATTTATCCATTCATTTGTAATTTTCCATGTTGTTTCACTATTACTATTTTCTGGTATTGGTTCATCTGGTATAATTTCTCCACTAGTATTTTGATTATTTTCTACTGAATTTACTACGTTACTTATTACATTTTCTTCTGGATCTTTGTTTCCCTCTATCTTTTCTTCTAAGTTCTCTCCATCTTTTAATTCTACTATTTTTTTTGTTAATTTATCATTTAAAAAAACATGTAATAATTTAAAATCAACATTTTGTGTAAATGCAAATATAATTGTTTGTTGTAAATTTCCTTCATTTGCTACAGTTCCGTTCCAACCATATGATTTCATATTCAGCCTATCAAATGAATTATATTCATCTACCGTATTTTCTGAAGATCCCCACGCTTGTGTATTTGCTTGACTTAGATATGGAGGAACATCTATTGCAAGATCCCAATTTGATATATTTCCATCTAAATTATTTACTGTTAATTCTATTTGATAATAATAAATTCCTTCATTATCCCATTGTGAAATTTTTTTCCAATATGCTATACTCTTACCTGTTTCTACTTTTACATTTCCGTTTATATTTAAACTTATTGAATAGAAAGAATACCCTATTGAAATAGCAATTAATAAAATTAATATTACAAAAAATATAGTATTTACTTTTATCGCTTTTCTACGCTTTTTTATTCTATATTTTTTCATAACATTCCTTTCCTTTATTTTTTCAATACATATCTATATGTTACGTGACTACTTACAACGCTAAACCATGCTTCTTCTTTATCTTTAGAACTCCAATATAAAATTGGTTTAAACAATTCTTCTGATACTTTTATAATCTCTCCAAAATCTTTTACATCAACTATTCTTTCATTCTTCATATCAACTGGTGTACTTACTTGAACAATCTTATCTTGACATAATCTTAGTATTCTATTTAATTCTTGACGATATTCATTCTTGATATGATTTGTTGAAATTGTTTTTCTAAAGATATATCTTAATTGTAATACAGAGAATACGATTAATGCTACGCTTATAAATATTGATACAATATTAAATTCTAGTTGTTGTTCAATTTCTTTAGAAATATATTTTTTATCTTGTTTATTGTTATCTCCACTTATTTTTGTTGTTTTTTCTGCTAAATCTATATTTAAACTAGATGCATAGGTATTATCAACTTTTTCTCCTTCAACTTCTGTTGTAGTTTTTATATTTAATACTATTAGATATTTTGCATCAAGATTAATTCCTAAATCTTGTTCAAACTGTTTTACTAAATTATTTTGTTCTTTTAAATTTATTTTTAATTTTTCTTGTAAATCTATTGTATTAGATTTGTTTGTTTCTTTTTTTGTATCTACTAATTTATATTCTTTTTGCCAAACCTTTTGTTCTTCTCCATCTTTTGTATATGTTGCATTTAAATATCCTTTTACAGAATATTCATAATCTATATTGCTTTCTACATTTCCTTGATATTTATAATTTAAATTCAAATCAATGCTTTGAATTAAATCTGTAATATAAGCATTTTCATTCATATCCAAATATTCTTTTTCTATATATGGGTTTTTAATTAAATTAACTTTATAATCATAATTAAATTTATTTTCATATGAATATATTTCTTCATTTTTTACGCTTATATCTTCTGTTGCTAGTAATACTTTAAATAAATGCGCACAAGAAGCAACAAGTATAACAATTACACTTGCTAAACAAAAATATCTAATTGACTTACGTATTTTTATTTTTTTTCTTGTTCTCATTTTTTCCTCTCTTTTGTCTTATGTTTCAACTTTTATATTTGCTTCATCAGTTTGTATAATATGTAACCATATCGCTGGATATCCAACATATCTTACTTTAAAAATTATTTTTCCAATTAATTGACCTTCTTTTACTTCTTCAGCATCTGGTAATTTATTATTATCACCTTTTGTTACAAAATAAAATTGTCCATTTCTTTGTCTTTTTTCTATTATTCTATGAATTACTGTATATCCTTCCATTTGATATTCAATAATATCACCTACTACTACGTCATTACTATTGCATTTCTTTACAACAGCAACATCTCCAACAAATAATTCTTTTTCCATACTTCCTGATGCTATTGCAACTGGTTTAATTGGAAATACTCCTGTAGCAAACCAAATTGCAAGTATAATTCCTATCACTAATGGGATTATACTTTTAGGATTTGTTGAATTTATTCTATCCCTTGACTTGAATATATCTTTTTTGGTATTTACGTATCTAATATATACACATATAATAACAGGTATTACTCCATCTATTATTGCTACCATTACCCATGGTGAATTTGGTAAAATTGGAGACATCCATAAATATAATTTCGTTCCTAATTCATATATTATTGATGGAATATATCCTGAATTTATTGAAATATAAGAATATAATATATTTTTACCAATTAGCGGAATTAAATTCTGTGCTATTTGTTTTACAATATAAAATACTGTAATTTGTCCATAGAAAAATCTACTAATATTAAAATCTATAAAAATATATATAATACTGATAACAACTGCTACTTTTATTTTCTCTTTCTCATATACATTTTGTACCAATTTATATCTAATATACTCTTTTGATACTATTGCTACTGCTAAAATCCATAAATTTGTTAATACTCCTGATGCTGTTGTTGAATATGGATTCTTTCCAAAAGTAATAAATAATCCAGAAACCATATATGTTATAATATATATTAAAACTCCAATTGAGCAATATTGTATAATTTCCTTTTTATTTTTACTTTTATCATATGTTTTTCCAAAACCATATTTTAAAATACATGCAAGACTCAACCAAAAAACAGGATTAATAACATATAAATATATAAAATTATTTTGTTTTACCCAATTAGAATAAGTAAACAATCCATACAAAAACATCAATATAATGATTCCTATGGTTGCTTTTTTTGATTTTTGCATATCTATTCCTTTTCAATTTTAATTTCTTTTAAATATAAAATAAATCAGTTCATTTTTAATACAACTAAATTTAATTGAATAAGAGAAATCTCTTATTCAATTAAATTTATAATTCTTTTAAATTAAGAATTTGTATGTGTTGGGTGTTCAGTATCTACTGTTACTGGTGTTGTGTTTTGATCATAAGTAAATTTGATTTGGAATCCTACATCTTTAGTTGTTGCTGTAGAATCTTCATTCCATGCAATTGCAAATGTGAATTCGCATGTTTCTCCTGCTGCTAATGTTTCTCCTTGAATTGCTGGAGTTGTAATTGTAATGTCATCATCAGCAAATGCTGCTAATCCAGTTGCATTTAATAACTCTAATTTAGTTAATTTTGCAGGAATAGATCCTGTATTTGTAATATGAACTGTTACTTGACATCCATCTCCTGGGAATCCAAGAGTAGCATTTACTGTTACAGCGTCATCAGCTGTAATTGTAGCTGTACCATGTCCAGTTGTAATTGTTGTTGGGTCAATAAATTTTACTTCCCATGTTCCTGCAGCAGATGCTGTACCTGTTACAGTAAGCACTTGTTGGAATGCTGCGTATCCAACAGCTAATGCTAATAATAACACAACTAATATTATTAACACATTGTTTCTTTTTATTTTTTTCATAAGTTTTTCCTCCTAATTTATTTTATCTAACTTTATTTTAACTCGTTAAATAGATTAATTCCATAACATTTCGTTATCATTTTTGTTACATTTTTGTTACATTTTGCATTTTTTTGTCATTTGTAACATATTTTTCATATTTTTGTAACATAATTTTATTATTTTTGTGTTATACTATGAATAAATATGTTTAGGAGTTGAAAAAAATGTCAAATATTAAAATTGAAGCAATTAATTTTTTAGATAGTTTATTTACTCAAAAAGATTTCTACTTTTTGAATAGTTTAGAAGAAGAAATTCAATTAATTCAAGAACAAATTCAAAAGCAAGAGAATAAAAGAGATCTTATTGTTGAAGCTATTAATTATTTTGAATCAAATTTAAAAAAATTAAATAAAGAGAATATTGCTCCAATTTCTGATTTATTAGAAGAAATTGAAAAAGTCTTTTCTTTAGTTAATTCTAATATTAAAGCTTTATATCATTTAAAAGAAGATTTAAGTACAATTAACTCACATATTGTTAATTTATTAATTGCTATTGAGTCTAATCCTAATTCTGCTCAATCATATTTAGGGTTAGTAGATGATTTAAAAGAGAATATTGCAGAATATTCTAACTATTGTACTACTATCAAGTCAGATATAGCTAACAATGATTTAACCATAAATACATTTTTAAGTAGCGATGATTTTAAAAATATATCTAAAGATTTAGTAACAGATGCTTCTTTATTTTCTAATATTCCTAATGTAAATGTTAGAAAACAAGGAAATATAGTTAATAATTCATCTTCCCTTTCTTCTGAAAAAAATTATATTAATAATGTTTTAAGAATTTCAGAAAAAGATAATAAAGTATATTTACCTTATAAAAATAACGAAATACATTCTTATTTAGTTCAATTTCCTGGAGATTATCGTTCTGCAGAAGATGTAATTAAAAAAGAATTTATATTGCCACTTGATTATTATATAAAGCATCCAGTTTTATCACGTTTTCGTGAAGCTTATTCCTTAATTCGTGATAGAGAAGCTAAATCTGTTGTAGAAGCAATTAAATATTCAATGAATTTAATGTTTTCTTATGACTTAAATCCAACAATTATAGCTGCATGTAAAACACAAGAGCAATTAGAAAATTACTTAACTTGTTTAGAAAATAATGAATTAGATAATTTTAAAGATTTCGAAATAAAATTTGAAATCTCACCATTATAAAAACAATTATAAAAGCCATTATAAAAAATAAATAAAAAAGTAGTCATGTTAATCTTAATTAAAAGATTAGCATGACTACTTTTTACCATTCTATATATATATTACTGTTTTCTTTTACTTTTACACCTGATTTTGGAATTTGTTCTTTAATTATTATATTTTCTTTATCCATGTTTTCTTGTTCATTATTAATATTAATTTTTAATTTATTTTCTTTTAAAATTTTTTCTGCTTCTTTTATTGTTTTCCCTTGTATATTTGGAACTTCTACATTTAAATTAATCTCTTCTTCATTTTGGCCATCTTTTGATACTTCTAAATATTGTAATACCTCAGAAAATATTTGTGCTCCTATTGGTGCTGCAACTCCACCTCCTTGATGTCCTCCTTCACCTGTTGGATTATATAATGTAATTAATACTGTAACACTTGGATCTGAGATTGGTGCTACTCCTATAAAAGATGTGACATATTTACCAGTATTAACTCCATCTTCTGATGTTCCAGTTTTTCCACCAATTCTATATCCTTTTACTTGAGAATTTTTTCCAGTTCCTTCCGCAACAACAGATTCCATCATACTTAATACATTTTTTGCAGTTTCTTCAGAAATCGCTCTATCTTTTTTTATTACCTCTATTTCTGTTTTTTCTTTTGTCTGACTATTAACTGTAGCTTTTACTATTCTTGGTTTTATATATGTGCCTCCATTTGCTATAGTAGATACCATTGTTATCATTTGTATAGGGGTTACTTCAAATCTCTGCCCAAAAGCAATTGTTCCGAAGTTCTACAGGACCTACTTTTTCTTCTTTCAAAAAAATACTTCCCGCTTCTCCTGGTAAATCTATTCCTGTCTTTTTTAAAAATCCAAATTTTTCTAAATATTGATAATAAGTATGAATTCCTAATTTTTGTCCCAGTCCAATGAATATAGGATTACAAGAATTCATTAGTGCCTGTCTTAAACTTTCAGAACCATGTGGTCTATAATATCTCCAACATTTCATTCTTACTCCTGCAACTTCAATAGAACCACTACAGTGAAACTCTCCTTCTTTATCTACTTCTGTTATCTTTTCTTCTAGTGCTGCAGATGCTGTAACTAATTTAAAAGTTGATCCAGGTTCATATGTGTCAGAAACAGCTTTATTTCTCCACATTGCTTGTAAATATGTACTTTTTTCATTTTGTGATAAATTTTCCCAGTTACTTTTTAATTCTTCATTATTAATACTATATGGTTCATTTAAATTATAGTTTGGATAACCTGCAATAGCTAAAACATCTCCATTTTTTGGATTCATTACTATAATATTTCCACCATCTGTACATTTATTATCAATACAAGCTTCCTTTAAATATTTTTCAGCAATTCCTTGAATTGTACTATCTATTGTAAGAATAAGATCATTACCATCAATTGCTTCTGTATATTCTTCTGTTGTATCTTCTATATCTCCACCTCTTGCATCTCTTAGGTTTGTAATTTTCCCTTTGCTTCCTTTTAACCTTTCATCATATAAAGCCTCTATTCCATCTAACCCTTGATTGTCTGTTCCACAAAATCCTATTATTTGTGATGCTAAATTATTAAGTGGATAATACCTTTTCGTATCCTCATCAATGTTTATACCAGATACAATATTATTATTTTGCATCCAAATTCTTAATTTATCTGTTTTTTCCTTTTCAACTTTTTTGGCAATTGTTTCTATTGAACTCTTTTTACTTACTTTTTTTAGAATTTTCTCGTATTCTAAAGAAAAAATGTCTGAAATTGCCTTTGCTATTTTTTCTCTATCTTCTTTTTTTATATTTGTAGGTGTAACAGTTACAGTTTCTACTGTAGAGCTTATTGCTAATACTGTTTTTCCTGTACTGTCAAAAATTGTTCCTCTTTTAGGATTAATATTTCTGTCTAGTGTTTGTTGTATATAGGCCATTGATTGTAATTCTTCACCTTGTACAAATTGTATAAATGCTATTCTTATTGTTAATACAATTAATAATAAGATTGATACTATAAGTTCAACCTTCATTCTTCTTTTTTTTGACAACGTACCTATATTATTTTTATCAGTTATATTTTTTTTATTTATTTTTTTAAAATTTATAGGTTTTTTGTTTTTTATTTTCTTTATTTCTTTATTTTGATTTTGTTTTTGTTTCTTTAATTCTTTTTCAACTTTTATCTTTAATTTTTGATTTATAGTTTTTTTCTTTTTATGTTCTTTCATTCATTAATCACATCCTTAATAATCATTACTTAAGAATATGATAAAAGAACAATTCTCATGACATAAATTATGTCTTAAAATTGTTCTTTATTATTTTTTGAAAATATTCATTATTTTTTCAAAGATATTTAAGTTTTCTTCCAGTATTTTTTCTTCATTTGCAGATTCAATGTAATCTTTCTTTGGTAAATTAATGTATATCTTTTGAGCATTACTTAGTTTCTGCATTCCTAACATTTCTTTTGCTGATTGTTCTACATTATTTAAATTTAATGTTTTTTCTATATTTATCTTTAATTGTTCATTTTCTTTTTCAATTGAGCCTAAATTAGTTTTTAATTCTTCTTTTTTATTAAAACTTTCAGTAATTAGTGAGTTTTGATAGCTAATAGCAAATAGTATTGCAAAGCCAATTGCTATATAGATTATAGCTTTTTGCTTTGGTTTGATTTGACTCTTCACTTGTTTTTTTACATTGTTTTGTTTTTTAACTGAAGATTTCTTTTTTTGATATGGATTTGTTTTTGGTTCAAATTCTGGTTGTAATTTTCTAGGGCTAGTTTCATATTGATATCCTTGATATTTTTGATATGCCATTTGCTGCTACTCACCTCTTTTCTTTTGAAAATCTATATTAATTAAAATTAATTTTTTTCGAAAATTCTTAGCTTAGCACTCTTTGATCTTGTATTTTCTTCTTGTTCTTCGTTACTTGCTATAATAGGTTTTTTATTTATAATTTTTCCTTCCGATTTAAATCCACATACGCAATATGGTAAATCTTTTGGGCAAGTACACTTTCCTTCTGCATCATTATAAGCTAATTTTACTGCTCTATCTTCTAATGAATGGAATGTTATTATACACAATCTTCCATTTTTGTTTAAACATGATATTGCATTTTTTACAGTTTGATATAAAGGTTCTATTTCATTATTTACTTCAATTCTTATTGCTTGAAAAGTTCTTTTAGCAGGATGTCCATCTCTTTGTTTTGATAATGGTATAGATTTTTTTATTATTTCAACTAGTTGTATGGTTGTAGTAATTCTATTTATTTTTCTTTCTTTTACTATATTATTTGCTATTTTTTTAGCAAACTTTTCTTCTCCGTATTCTTCTATTATTTCATATAATTTTTCTTCTGAATATTCATTAATTACTTCTTCTGCTGTCAAAGTTTGAGTTTTATCCATTCTCATATCAAGTTTGGCATCTTGCATATAGCTAAAACCTCTTGCTTTTTCGTCTAATTGGTAAGAAGATACTCCTAAATCTAATAAAATACCATCTACTTTTTCTATATTTTCTTTTTCTAATAAATCTTTTATATCATCATGATTTCCATGAATATATATTACATTTTTAAATTCTTTTAATTTATCTTTTGCAGCTTTTAACGCTTCTTCATCACGATCTATTCCTATTAATTTTCCATCTATAGACAATTTATTTAAAATTTCAAAACTATGACCTGCTCCTCCGAAGAGTTCCATCTACATAAATGCCATCTTTTTTTATATTTAATCCTTCTATACATTCATTTAATAGTACTGGTTTATGTTTGAATTCCACTTATTTAAACCTCTAATCTTATTTAAACTTAAATATAATATTGTATAAGGTATGCACAAGCAGTTGGTATTTATAAAATACCAACTGTAAATGCTACCTTATATTTTTCTTTTGTTAATAACAGTTTCTTTTGTGCATATATATTTTTTCTTTTGAAATTTAAGATACATTTCTTTTGTATAGATTAAATTTCTCTTTAGTTTAAAATTTTATAATTAATAATTTTATCTTTTGTATATTAATAATTTTTCTTTAGTAAAACTTAATTTTTTATCTTTTGTATTTTGATTATTTATCTTTAGCATTCTATATAAACTTTTTCAAGTTATATACCAAGCATTGTCATATTCTCTGCAATTTCATCTGCAGATATATTTTCATCACTGTTGTATTTTTTCCATTTATCTTTGTTCCAAATTTCTAGTCTTGTGCCTACTCCAATAATAACAATATCCTTTTCCATATTGGCATATTCTCTTAAATTACTTGCTATTAGGAATCTACCTTGCTTATCTATTTCACATTCAATTGCTCCAGATAAGAAAAATCTTACAAAGTCCCTTGCATTTTTATTAGTAAGTGGAAGTGTTTTTAACTTTTCTTCAAAGCGTAACCATTCATTTTGAGAAAACCCAAATAAACAGCCATCTAATCCTTTTGTAATTATGAACTTTTCTCCCATATCATCTCTTAGTTTTGAAGGCATTATTAATCTACCTTTTACATCTAGAGAGTGTTCATATTCACCGATTAACACTTTGATCCACCTCCTTTTATTATGTGTGCATTTTATTCCACTTCGTTCCACTTTGCTCCACTTTTATTAAATTTTAATATAAGAATAAGAAAAAAGCAATACTTTTTTTAAAATTTCTTAAAAAGTATTGCTTTTTTTATTTATATTTTTTATTTAACTATATTTTGCTTGATTTTTATTATTTTATTTCTCTCGCTTTTACAACTAATCTTTGTGTTCCATAATTTGTACAAGTTATTAATGTAACTTCTTTCTTTCCATTAGTTAATTGACTTGTACATTTAGTATTTTTAGGATCTACAGTATATTTATCATATACTGAATATTTAATTACATTTCCATTCATATCTTCTAATTCTATAATGTCATCTTTAACTATTTCTGATAATCTTCCAAACATTTTCTTACTTTTATAATTATGGCCAACTATACAATAATTTCCAACTTCATTTGGTCCTGGTCCCCAATATTTATTTACTGAAATTTTTAGTAATTCCTCTGATGTGTCTGAAATAACTGGATAATTTATCTCTAATCTTGGCACCTTTATAATTGACTCTACATTATATTTAACTCCTGATGTAGTTGTAAATTCTTGTGCTTGATTTGTTTCTTGTTGTTCTAAAACTGGTTGTACTATTTCTTCATCTTCTTCATTATCTTCTAAAGCTACTACTATTATATTATCTGTCTTCTTTATTGTAGTATCAACTGTTGAATTTGTTTTTTCTTTACTTATTCCCATCAATATTTCTTGTGATACTTCTTCACTTTTATCTCTATCATATTCTGCATATATATAATATGAAAATAAAAGGCATACTAAAAAAATTGATAGACAAAATTGTAATTTAAACAATTTTCTTTTTCTACGCAATTCTGGTGTTACATATAATTTTTCTGTAACCAAAATTTGATTCATGCCCTTTTCTCCTTATTATAATTTACCCTATTAATTATAGCATAACTAATTTTCCATACGCAATAATTATTACAGAAATGTAATAATTATTTTTGTAGGTTAGTCAATCATATGTCACACTTTTTTGAAAAATATATAGTTTGAGCACTCTATATTGTTATAAGTGTTTCTCCTTGACTTTTATATTTTTTTATGAATTCGTTTGGGCTAAGCCATCCTAGAGGCCTCATTGGA